>JAILBM010000302.1 GCA_024680925.1 Butyrivibrio sp. | reverse complement strand
CCCCGGTATTAGCGGAATTTCACCTACAGTATCTCTTACAACAACTGCAGTAAAGGATAATGAAGTATTTGATAAGGTTACCGTAGATGGAAAAGCTGTGGTACATTTTCTTGCAAATGATGCTATTGAAGCCGGAAGAGCCTTTTCAGAAGCCGATATGAGCGGTGAAAGCAGAGTTTGTATTGTAGATAATGTATTTATCAAGAAAGCTCTTGCAGGAAAACAGGTAATCGGAAATACCATTAGACTTGGAGGCTATGAGTATCTTATAGTAGGTGTTAGCAAAAGTGACAGCAGCCTTTTTTCAGCTTTAAGTGATACCAGTGACAGTGATGGAACCATAATTATTCCTTACAAAAATGCCCTTCGTATGGCAGGTAAGGAAAATATACAGAGCTTTGAAGTATATATTGAAGACGGCTATACCACAAATGATGTTGAAAGTGAGCTGAGAATTGCCCTGGATAATATATATAACAATGCTGACGGAGCTTATAGTATTTTTAACATGGAAAGTCTTATGGATACCATGTCACAGATTCAGGGAATGATGAGTACCATGCTTGGTGGTATTGCTTCCATAGCACTTTTGGTAGGTGGTATTGGAATTATGAACATGATGCTGGTTTCAGTTACAGAGAGAACCAAGGAAATAGGTCTTAGAAAAGCCCTTGGTGCAGAGCCTGCCAGAATTCAGGCACAGTTCCTTATAGAATCCATAGTACTTTCGGTAATAGGTGGTATTATAGGTGTTATATTCGGACTTTTGATAGCCTTTGCGGCTTCGGTTGCTCTTGAGAGCACATTTACAATATCATTCTCGGCCATTGCCCTTGGTGTTGGTTTCTCTCTTGCAGTTGGAATTATCTTTGGATGGGCACCTGCAAGAAGAGCATCAAGACTTAATCCTATAGATGCACTTAGAAGTGAATAATACAGTTTGATGATAAATGTTATGAGAAAGGTGGAAGGAAATGAAAAATTTCAGTAAGAAAACAATAGTTGTAAGAGCTGCAGCAGCAGTTCTTGGTGCTGCATTTGCTATAACTGCCCTCCCGGCAGGTCAGGCTCAGGCAGCAGCATACAGTTCAAAATATACAACAACCTATTCCTGGGAAGAACTTATTTTGCCGGCTCTTAAAAAGCAGACTGATGTTAATGGTGTTTACAGACAGCTTAAATTAAGCCTTCAGTATGGAACTCTCAATGAAGGAAATATCAGACATCTGTATGAGCAGTCAGATGTAAACATTCAGCTTGAAGTAATATTAAAGCTTTATCAGGACGGCCTTGTATCTTCTTATCTATACAAGGATCTTGCAAACCTTCCTATGGATGCTTTGGATCTTGCACCTATATTTAATGCAGATTATTACTATAGTGCCAATCCTGATCTTCAGGCGGTAATTGGAAATGATCCTGCAAGGCTCTTTGAGCATTTTGTAACCTATGGCATGAATGAAGGAAGAGTGGCAAGCAGTACCTTTAACATTAATTGCTATAAGAACAATTATCCTGCAATTGTAGCAGAATATGGAGCAAATAATGCTTCTTATTACGATCATTATATGGCATACGGAAGATTTGAAGGAAGAGTTGCCAATAAGAATAAATAAAACAAAAACTGACCCTTTTTTGGGGGTCAGTTAATTTATTATAAAAAACGGATTTTCATAGCTGTTTTTGATCAGATATATCACTGCCTATTGAAGTAAGAAAGACTTGCATAGTAGTAGGTCCTTATAAAGCCGTCAGTTGATACCACTACAAATTCCTGTGTATCTTCTACATAGTAGACATCATCACCGTCTTCTTTTTCATATTTATGAAGAGCATTAGGATTGTTGACTACTGCATTGGCAGCAGCTAGATATTCTTCAGGAGAATCAAAGCCCATTTCTATGCCGTGTTTTTCATAGTGGCTTTGGAGAAGGTTGTCATAGCGGAAGGTATATTCCTTATATTCTTTACTTTCTGCCGATGTGGTTTTGGCATTGGCAGCACTTTCTTCCTCAGCTTTAGAAGCTGTTTGGGCTTCCAGGACTGCGGCATCGACATCTGATTCTGTAGAAATAGAGGATTCAGACACCGCACTATCTTCAATAGAAGCATAGTAAGATGCATACTCCTCGGCAGGATAACTCCAGTCATCGGCATCGTCCTGAACGTCTTCTCCATAGCGGGTTAAAATATTAGCTATTACAAAAACAGCAATAACTACGATAAATCCATAATAAAATGTAGGATTATTTTTTTTATTCGGAAATTTAAATTTCATTGCAACACCTTTGAATAATAAATATTTGAGTGACTTAATAGCTAAAAATATTATAATCAATATTTTTTGCTATTAAAAGTGTATATATTTTTGTACGTTGATTACAGAAATCCGCATTTACTGCGGGTTTCGTAAGAAAGTGATTCAAGAGGCAAATAGGCCCTGCGACGTTAGTCGCCTTCAAATGGCCTATTTGCATGACTTTTAGAGCAAAGCGACAAAAAGTCATAAGATTAGTAAAAGTAATAATTATTTCGATAGGAGAATTATAAATGACAGATTATAAGCTACTTACAGAACAAATGAAAGCCCTTGCTGATACAGATAAATGGTTTGTACCGGTAATGTCCAATGCTTCAGCACTTATATATGAAAACCTTGAAAACCTCAACTGGGCAGGCTTTTATGTTGTAAAAAATGGAGAGCTCGTCCTTGGACCTTTCCAGGGAAAAGTTGCATGTATACATATTCCTTGTGGAAAAGGTGTATGCGGAACTGCACTTTTAGAGGATAAGACTCAGCTTGTTGTAAACGTTCATGATTTTCCGGGACACATTGCCTGCGACAGTGCATCCAATTCAGAAATAGTAGTGCCTATACACAAGGATGGTAAAGTGGTAGCAGTTCTTGATATAGACAGTCCTTTAGTCGGAAGATTTACAGAGGATGATAAGGAAGGTCTTGAACTTTTTGTATCAGAACTTGAAAAGGTAATTGAAATGTAATTACCTCTTGACATATTAGAGAATAGTACACTAAAATAATTGAAATATAAGACAATTTATAAAAGCTATGACGAAGAGAGTAGTTTATCTTGAAAGCTTAAGAGAGCCGATGGCTGGTGTGAATCGGTGCAAGTATAGATATATGAAAATCACTTCTGAGCTTCAAAGTCGAAATTACAGTAGACTGCGACGTAATCTTTGCGTTAGGAAGAGCCGTATAAAACCTTTTAGGGGAGTACGTGTAAAACAGGTGGTTAAGCGTGGTAGATTTTGCCTCGTCCTTTTTTACGAAGGGACGGGGCTTTTTTTATAGCAGGAAAGGAGTAAGAAATGTACAACAAGGTTACAACAGACATGAACTTTGTCGACAGAGAAAAACAGGTTGAGAAGTTCTGGAAAGATAATGACATTTTTCAGAAGTCTATCGACAACCGTAAGGAGGGAGAGACATATACTTTCTATGATGGACCGCCAACAGCTAACGGTAAGCCACATATAGGTCACGTTCTTACACGTGCCATAAAGGATATGATTCCTCGTTACCGCACTATGAAGGGCTACAATGTTCCTCGTAAGGCTGGTTGGGATACACACGGACTTCCTGTTGAGCTTGAGGTAGAGAAACTCCTTGGTCTTGATGGTAAGGAACAGATTGAAGAATATGGTATGGAGCCATTCATCGAGAAATGTAAGGAAAGTGTTTGGAAATACAAGGGTATGTGGGAAGATTTCTCAGGTACAGTTGGTTTCTGGGCTGACATGGACAATCCTTATGTAACATATGATGATAACTTTATTGAGTCTGAATGGTGGGCTCTTAAGACTATCTATGATAAAGGTCTTTTATACAAGGGATTTAAGGTAGTTCCTTATTGCCCTCGTTGTGGTACACCTCTTTCATCTCACGAGGTTGCTCAGGGCTATAAGACTGTAAAAGAGCGTTCAGCAGTAGCTCGTTTTAAGGTTATTGGTGAAGACGCATATATCCTTGCATGGACAACAACACCTTGGACACTTCCTTCTAACGTTGCACTCTGCGTAAACCCGGAGGAAACCTATGCTAAGGTTAAGGCCTGCGACGGATATACATATTACATGGCACAGGCTCTTCTTGATAAAGTACTTTCTCCTCTTGCAAAAGAAGAAGGACAAAAGGCTTATGAAGTACTTGAGACTATGAAGGGTACAGACCTTGAGTACAAGGAATATGAGCCACTTTATGACGGAGCAAAAGATATTATTGCAAAGCAGCGCAAGAAGGCTCACTTTGTAGTATGTGATGATTATGTAACTATGACAGATGGTACTGGTGTAGTTCATATCGCTCCTGCATTTGGTGAAGATGATGCCAAGGTTGGACGTAAGTACGACCTTCCATTTGTTCAGCTCGTTGATGAAAAAGGTGAAATGACAAAAGAAACAGATTTTGCCGGTAAGTTTGTTAAGGATGCAGATCCACTTGTAATCAAAGACCTTAGCGAAAGAAAGCTTCTTTTCGATGCACCTAAGTTTGAACATGAATATCCACACTGCTGGAGATGTAATACACCACTTATCTACTATGCTCGTTCTACTTGGTTTATCAAGATGACAGAAGTTAAAGATCAGCTTGTAGAAGGCAATAAGAAGATTAACTGGATTCCTCAGTCAATTGGTGAAGGAAGATTTGGTAACTGGCTTGAGAATATTCAGGACTGGGGTATCTCACGTAACCGTTATTGGGGAACTCCTCTTAATATCTGGGAATGTGAGGACTGCGGACATCTTACATCAGTAGGAAGCCGTCAGGAACTTGCTGACCTTACAGGTGATGAGAGTGCTCTTACAACTGAGCTTCACAGACCATATATTGATAAATTTGTAATAAAGTGTCCTGAGTGTGGAAAGCCAATGCACAGAGTACCGGAAGTTATTGACTGCTGGTTTGACTCAGGTGCTATGCCATTTGCTCAGCATCACTATCCATTTGAAAA
>JAILBM010000294.1 GCA_024680925.1 Butyrivibrio sp. | reverse complement strand
GCACTCAGAGACGCAGGTGCTGCAGCCATTATGCCACTGGCTTCTCCTATAGGCAGTAACAGCGGACTTGAAACCAAGGCATTTATCCAGATTCTTATTGATGAAATAGAACTTCCTATCATAGTTGATGCCGGAATCGGTCGTCCATCCCAGGCCTGCGAGGCAATGGAAATGGGCGCTGCAGCCATTATGGCCAATACTGCAATAGCAACGGCAGGTGATGTACCGGCTATGGCAGGTGCCTTCAAAAAAGCCATCGAAGCAGGCAGAGCAGCATATCTTACAGGAATGGGCAGGGTACTTTCAAGAGGTGGAAGTGCTTCAGATCCTTTGACAGGATTTTTACGATAAATGCTTATTAAATTACATATGTTATTCCTATAATCAGCTAAGAAAGAAGACTAAAGATGAATGAAGAAAACCAAATATATTTTGTAGATAGTGATAAACTTCCCGAAGAAGTTCTTAAAAGAAAACACAGACTGGAGCAGGACCCTTCCTTTAGAACAAACCATATGGAATACATGGAAGGTATGGAAGTGCTGGATTCGGATATTAAGGACAAAGTTATAGAGGCAATGAACGACTATGATTATTCTAAATATACAGGGGCGGATGTAATTCGTGCTCTAAGCCATAAAACCTGCTCTGTTGAGGATTTCAAGGCATTACTTTCTCCTGCGGCAGCACCTTTTTTGGAAAAAATGGCAGAGAAAGCAACCCTCCTTACACAACAGCATTTCGGAAATACAGTTTATATATTTACACCACTTTATATAGCAAATTATTGTCAGAATTATTGCATTTATTGTGGCTTTAATTGCTACAATAATATAAAGCGTAAGAAACTCAGCTTAGAGGAAATTGACCATGAAATGTCAGTTATAGCGCAGACAGGCATGGAGGAAATCCTTATGCTGACAGGTGAGAGCAGACGCTATTCTGACATTGAATATATTGGAGAGGCAGTAAAAATAGCAAAGAAATATTTCAGAAATATCGGAATAGAAATATATCCTGTAAATACTGATGAGTACAGGTATCTGCATGAATGCGGGGTGGATTACGTTACTGTTTTTCAGGAAACATATAACAGTGATAAATATGAAACATTGCATTTACTTGGACACAAAAGGGTATGGCCCTACAGATTTGATGCCCAGGAAAGGGCTCTCAAGGCAGGCATGAGAGGTGCAGGATTTTCAGCGCTTTTGGGATTGGATGATTTTAGAAAGGATGCCCTTGCCGGTGCTCTTCATGTTTATTACATCAATAGAAAATACCCTCATGCAGAGCTTTCTCTTAGTTGCCCCCGCCTTCGTCCTATTGTGAATAATGATAAGATAAATCCTCGTGATGTAGGGGAAAAAGAGTTATGTCAAGTCCTTTGCGCATACAGGATTTTTCTTCCATATGTGGGAATAACAGTATCCAGCAGGGAATCTGCAGAATTTAGAAATGGCATTGCCAAAATATGTGCAACCAAGGTTTCAGCCGGAGTATCTACAGGTATAGGCGATCATGAAGAAAAATATGATGACAGCGATGATAACGGACATATTGACGTAAGCAGAGAGGCTGTGGGAGATGAGGAGGCAGGCGATGAACAGTTCGAGATAAATGATAACCGCTCCATTGACCGTATGATGAATGACATGGAAAATGGCGGACTGCAGCCTGTATTAAATGATTATGTGTACGTATAAAAATATGATAGCAGTTACCAACAGACATCTGGTAAAAGGGGACTTTTTTGCCCAAATGGAAAAGGTGATTGAGTTATCACCTAAGGCTATTATTCTGAGAGAAAAGGATGTTTCTATAAAAGAATATGATGAAATACTTGGAAGTTTGATTTCCTTTGTAATAAACAAATCCATGCCGGCAAGTAATGATAAAAAAGTGGCAGAAGTATACCAGAGTGTAGATTGCGCAAGTACAGGTTATTCTCAAATTACAGTTTATATACATAGTCACATGGACTTGGTTAGTAAATACATAAATATATACCCTCACATTGGCGTACATTTCCCCTTTCACATTTTGAATGAAAAAAGGGATGAAATAAGAAAAATGAAAAGCCAAAATCAAATCAGTGTAAGTGTTTCCTGCCATACCATAGATGAAGTATCATTCGCAGCTACACTTGGAGCGGATCAGGTTATCCTCGGAAATATATTTGAAACAGATTGTAAAAAGGGACTTCCCGGAAAAGGGTTGGCTTTCCTGTCTGAGGCAGTAGCTTCAACAATATTACCTGTTTATGGCATAGGCGGAATTACTTTGGATAATATAAACTACCTGTTGGATAAAGGTGCAGCAGGTGGTTGTATGATGTCAGGATTTATGTATTTGTAATTTTTATTCCAAAACCATGTTTTTATTGAACTTTTAAGCCAAAAATCTGCCTATTATACGATTCTAAGATATAATGTAAAAATAGAATGACATAGCGGAATATTATGAGTGGAGAGTTGTATATGAAAAAAATATTTAATAGTGGTTGGGAATTTCAGCATGGGGAAACTGAGAGCTTTAAAGCAGTAACACTACCTCACGATTGGAGCCTTTTTTATCCCTTTAAAGAGGATGCAAAGTCTTCAGGTTCCGGGGGATATGTAGAAACAGGCATTGGGCATTATAGGAAAAAATTCAGCTATACTCCTCAAAATGACAGAGTTTTTATACATTTTGAGGGAGTATATATGAACAGTGATGTGTGGCTTAACGGCGAGCATCTAGGTAAGCATATATATGGATATACACCCTTTGAATATGAAATCACAGAGTTCTTGACAAAAGACGGAAGCGAAAATGTTATAGAGGTGAAGGTGGATAATTCTGCTCAGCCGGGTTCCAGATGGTATTCAGGCTCGGGAATTACCAGAAACGTATGGATAATTGAAAGACCACATTGTTATATCCCGTGCTTTGGAGTGCATGCCTATTTGGAGAAACTTGAAGACAACAAGGCATATATATGTGTTGAAACAGATATTGAAGGCGGAGATAATTACCAAAAAGAAATAACCATATCCTGTGAGATGTTTGACAATAATGGAAAAAAGGTATCCGGAGAAGAACAAAATACTGGTGCAAGAAAGAAAACTATTGTTATTGATAATCCGATTTTATGGGATGTGGAAAATCCATATCTTTATAAAATAAAGGTGAGTTTACTGGAAAACCAAACGATAATTCAGGAGCGGGAAACAGATTTTGGTGTAAGGACAGTCAAATTTATAGCTGATGAAGGATTTTTGTTAAACGGAAAAAGGGTAAAAATAAAGGGTGTATGTGTGCACCACGATGGAGGAAGTGTTGGCGCAGCAGTTCCTGCAGTCGTTTGGGAAAGAAGGGTACGAAAACTTAAAGAAATGGGATGTAACTCCATAAGAATGTCACACAATCCGCCTAATACAGACCTTTTGGATATTTGCGACAGAATGGGAATCCTTGTTATGGATGAGGCTTTTGATGAATGGAAATGGCTTAAGGGTAAGGAACTTGGCAGCAATACCAGTGGTAGCCGTGGCTATTCCGAATGGTTTAATCAGTGCCATGAAGACGATCTTAAATGCATGGTAAAAAGAGACAGGAATCATCCATCAATTATAATATGGAGCATCGGTAATGAAGTTCCTGACCAGACAGACCCGGAAGGATATCTGACCGCAAGGGAACTGAAGAATATTTGTAAAGAACTGGACCCTACCAGAGTAGTTACACAGGCCAATGATCAGATAGAGGCTGAGCCAAAAAAGGCAACAGAGGAATTCTTAAATGAATTGGATGTGGTTGGATATAATTATACCGGTAGATGGAGAAGCAGAGCCGAGACTTTATATGATGATGACAAGAGAAAGCATCCGGAAAGATGCATTATAGGATCTGAAAACAGTAGCTTTGGAGGAGTCAGAGGTGAGTATCAGATGGAAGCCAGGGACCATGCCGGTTGGTGGACACATCCATATTACACAACACCTGTTATCGTTGGAAGGCTTCTTAGATATACAATGACCCATGACTATGTCAGCGGTGATTATATGTGGACCGGAATTGATTATCTTGGAGAAGCCCACTGGCCAAGCAGATCAGCATCTTCAGGGGTAATGGATACCTGTGGATTTGAAAAGGACAGCTATTATTTTTATAAGAGTATCTTTAGAAGAGATGTGCCGGTTACGCATTTGATGCCCCATTGGAATCTGGATGTTGAAGAGGGTACTATTATACAGGTCCTTGGTTTTACAAACTGTGAAGCTGCCGAACTTATATTAAACGGAAAGTCTTACGGAAAAAAGGCTATGAGTTATCCTGATTATGGAATGACAGAGAGATATGGTCATTTTGACAAAGCACCTCGCCCATTCTGTACAGATAACCTGTTCCTTAGCTGGGATGTGCCTTATGAAAAAGGTTGTATAGAGTTAATTGGGTATAATGATGGATTAGAAGTATCAAGATACAAAATAGAAACTTCCAAAGAAACCGGGAAACCTGTTATTGACCGCTACAAGGCACTATATGAATATGAGGGAGACAGGGTTGAACAGTTGGAAATATCTGTCTTTGATGATAATGGAAATTTATGTGTAAATAACTGTGACGAGATCAAAGTTAAGGTTCAAAATGCTGAAATTATGGGCATAGATAATGGAAATCCATTCAGCCATGAAAGTATGAAAGCTGATCATATACATCTTTTCCATGGGAAGGCTTTTTTAATAATAAGGATCCTTGAGAACGCAGGATCAAGCGTTGAAGTAATACTTGGAGATAAAACTGCTTTTATTGGGCTGAATTAGATTAGGGACTGTATTTGTAATTTTTACTTTTCGTTTACCACTATTTTCATGCTTATGACAGAAAAGTGGTTAAGGATACTACCTCTTCCGATTCCCGGTACAATATAGAAAAGTAGACTGGTACAATTGTACCAGTCTACTAAAACGTTGTGAAAACAATCGGAGAATTACTCATAATCTTCAGGAAACAAAATAATATCCCTTATCATAGTTGTGATAAAGTCTCTGCATTTTCCACAGCCGGTGCCACAGCCGGTGATGGCTTGCACTTTTTCAAAACTATCAGCGCCTTGCTTTACAGCATCAAGGATTTTTCCATAATTTACATTTTTGCAACTGCATGCGATTTTTTCTCTTTTCATGGCATTAAAATCTCCCAAAGATTTATAATGTATAATAAGAGTTAATAGTACTGGATATTAAGATCATAGCTTAAATAATAATAACATATGTTGGTAGAAATTTGAAACCGCAATGTAACTTTGGAAGATTTGTCCTATCACACTCAAGTAATGGTTTAGCACTGTATAAATACGGCATTTGAGGTGTATCTGCTGTCATGGCAGAGAGTGGAGATGGCCTGGCTGCAGGAAACAGCCAAATTGTAGTTAGCGATCATCTGACAATAATTAAGGGTGATGGTAACAAGTGTTTTTTTATTGAATTTGTAACCGGAAGGAAATGTGAGAGACTTGCAATTGGCGATGGGAAACTAAGCATCAGTAAAAAGAGCATTCTTCCTGTGGATACACATTATAAAGTACTTTTGCCAAAGGGCTATATTGTAAATGGAAAAGATACGGTAGATATTATCATGAATGAAGATTCTGAAGACTTGGAAGTGGAGGTTTATTGTGTTTAAAGAATTTACAGTTGTACTACCCAAAATATGGGAAAAAGAATTTAATATAAAAGATTATGGCGCTATTGCAGGAGGTAAGAAATCAAACACTAAAGCCTTTGCAGCAGCTATTGATGCAGCGGCAGTAGATGGTGGAAGAGTCATTGTCCCTAATGGCATATGGCTGACAGGCCCTATTGTACTTAAAAGCAGGGTAGAACTGCATTTAGAGGATAATGCCATAATTTTGTTTGATAAGAATAAAGAAGAATATCCATTAATAGTCACGGACTATGAGGGAATTAAGCGAATCAGGACAGTTTCCCAGATTACTGCAGAAAATGAAGAAGATATTGCAATCACCGGAAACGGAATCATAAACGGAAACGGCCATCTATGGAGACCTGTCAAGCAGTTCAAGATGACTGACAGGCAATGGAATGCACTTTTAAAAAAGTCTGAGTATGTAATTGACAGCAAGGAAGGCGGTGTGTGGGTACCAACCAAGACTATCTATGATGCAAGATATGAGGGGGAAGTATTTCCTTATACCTGTGAAACTGAGGAAGAGTCTCTTAAAAAAGCTGCACCTTTCTATGACTTCTACAGACCTGTAATGGTGAGTTTAAGGCATTGCAAAAGAGTTCTTATAGAAGGAGTAAGGCTTCAGAATTCTTCTGCGTGGAATGTGCATCCTTATTTTTGTGAGGATCTGACAGTAAGGAATGTTGTAATTAATAACCCATATTATGCCCAAAACGGAGACGGTATAGATGTAGAGTCCTGTGACAGAGTGCACATTTATAACAGCGATTTCCAGACCGGCGATGACGGAATCTGTTTAAAATCCGGTAAGGATAAAGAGGCAAGAAAACTAATAAAGGGCTGTGAAAATGTGCTTATCCATGACTGTAAGGTGGGCCAGAGCCATGGAGGTTTTGTAATAGGAAGCGAAATGAGCAGGGGAGTAAAAAATGTTCTTGTAAAAAACTGTAGTTTCATCGATTCTGATGTTGGTATAAGGTTTAAGAGTGCCATGGGAAGAGGCGGAGTTGTAGAGGATATCTACTTAGAAGATATTCAAATGGTGAATATTAAACAGCAACCTATTATCATTACCATGGATTATGTTCATAACCTCATGGATTATAACGATCCTGTGGTTCAGAGCACTGACCCTGAGGATATTCCGGAGTTTAAGAACATATTTTTTAAGAGGTGTATTTGCGAAGGCTCAGGTGAACCGGTCAAGATAAAAGGTCTGGATGGATATCCGGATTCTGTCCACGATATTTATTTTGAAGAGTGCGAGCTGGAATGAAAAATGGGATGTCATAATTGACATCCCATTTTTCTTATATCGGTTATCATTAAAAATTATTTTCTAAATAGGTAAAACTATTAATGAAGCTTTGTATTGGATCATTATCTACCCAGTTCTGGTGAGTCTCAAGAACAACAGCTTCAACACCATTGTCTTTGGCTATTTCAACAAGGGTATCCAGGTCCATATTACCATTACCAAGCTCCGTAGCATTTTCTTTTAAGATGGGAGTCATATATGGGCCTGATGCCGTACATCCCCTGTCATTAATATGCCATAACTTCATTCGCGAACCGAGTTTTTCCATTAAAGTGGTTACATTCGCACCACCATCAGTCATCCAGTATGAATCAAATTCGAAATTCACATATTCAGGATCGGTTTGCTCGATAATTATGTCATAAGCAGTTTTATCTTTGCTCACTTTTTGAAGTTCACAATTATGGTTGTGGTAAAGAAGTTGAATTCCTTCTTCTGCAAGTGCTTTTCCGGCTGCATTAAGTCTTTTTGCGAGATTTTCAACTTCGGTAATATCTGAATAATCAAAGCGGTACATACCGGTAATTACTACTTTATCTGTACCGAAACTTTTTGCTTTCTGAGCTACGACAGAAGGAGAGTTTTCAATTGCATTTAAGTCAGTATGGAGACTGATTACTTCTAATCCGCTTTCCTCTATAAGCGAGTTCCAGTCTAAACCACCGCCATTACCTATTGGCATACCGGAGAACTTACACATCAGTTTAACCATAAGAGAAGTATCTTGTATCATAAAATCATTAAGTTCTATGCCGTTATATCCGGCTTTCTTTATATTGAGAAGAACCTGAAGTGCATCATCATAGTTATTGCATAAAGAGCCGATCATTATTTGCTGAACACCTGTTGTGACGGATAATGATTTGGATTCACAGGCAGATTCGTCCGAATTTATAACATGTTTATTAAGTATTTTATTGGTATCATATAAATCTTTTATCTTTATTGCACAAGCAATAAGTATCAGTATTAAAAATATGATAAGGACTACAGTTAGAATTTTTTTAAAGGGATTGTTTAATAACTTCATTTGTGCCTCCTTTTTTTGATATAATAAATCAACAAATGATGAAATAACAACCGACAAATTTTTATAATCTGTTGATTTAAGAGGAATTATTATGAGAAAAACGGATACGAAGAAAAAGGTACATAAAGCTCTTTTGAGTATGTTGGAAAAAGAAAATCTATCAAAGATATCAATATGTGAACTTTGTGAGAAAGCTTCAATAAATAGAACAACCTTTTATAATCATTACGGAAGCCAATATGATGTGTACAATGAAATAATTCATGATTTTCTACTGGAAACATCTTATAAAATGATTCATGAAGTGGGTGAAGATATAGACTTTACTACACTACTCACAAGTGTTTTAAATGTATTAAAAAAAGAAAAAGCATTTATTGGATTATTAAAAAGACAGGGCAATGAATATTTATTGAAAAATTTGACAGAGGCAGTGCCTCATTTTGATGAAATGATACTGTCACGTTTGCCGGATTCAATGGATAGTACTCAAAAAAAGTCATTGGCAAGTTTTATCCAATATGGCTCGGCAAAAGTTGTTATAGATTGGGTTGAGGATGGATGTAAAATATCACCTGAAGAAGAAACCAGGGTATTAATGAATATATATAAATTATTTATTTAGGATAATACGGATTTACAGGATATTTTTTTCATAAGCCATATCTTTTGCAACTGACTTTATGTTTACATTTATTTATTAAGCCAAAGCTTTATGGTGACAGCTTTGGCATATCCGGTGTATGGATGTTTGTAGCAATGCTTATCGGTGGCGGAGTTTTTGGCGTAGTAGGAATGATTCTGGTTGTTCCGGTAGTGGCTATAGTTCAGTATTTGTACAAGAATCTTTTCCATACTGCTCATTAAGTGATTCATGTTTAGTTTTATCTATATGCTGTATTTCATAGAGGTATTGTCTTTCGCTATCTGCCGCAACTTTCAGTAAAGTCACTAATTTCCAGCGAAAACCGCCTTTTTTGTCTCT
>JAILBM010000195.1 GCA_024680925.1 Butyrivibrio sp. | reverse complement strand
CTATACCAAGTGCAAGAGGTACATCAGGATTGCCCCATGCAATAGCTACTACATTTTCAGGCTTACTTTCAATTACTGTCTCTCCAAGTCCATGCTGTATAGTAATAGGAAACTCAGTAGAAGTTGTTTCATTAGAATCTGTTCCCTCGACAGATGTAGTCTCTTCACCTGTTTCTGCGGATGCTCCCTCGTCAGCTGCAGCCTCTGCAGTTTCACTGTTTTCTGCAACAGCCTCATTTTCTGCTGTTTCAGTGCTAGTTGTCCCTCCACAACCAACAACTCCTAAAGTCATAACTGTAGCCATAAGCAGAGATACGATTTTCTTTTTCATATGTTCTTCCTCTTTCACTTTTTTATTAACACGTTAGCGATATGCAACACATAAATGTTTTAGTTTCGCGTTTATCCCCGTGTTATACTTTATTTTTTCTGTTAGTTTGAGCTAACTTCGATATATTCTCATACTTTTATATTGGTGTCAATATAATATTGCTCAATTAATAAAAAATAATTTAAGCATGCAAAAAGCCTACAAATAGTTAGTTTTAACTACTGCAATATTTTTTAAAAATACTGCAGTCAAAAACTATCTATCTGTAGGCTTTAATTTGAATCACTTTCTTACGAAACACGCAGCAAGTGCGGATTTCTGCTCAAAGTCAAGTATTTCTACTTTAGTCAGTTTTTACTATTATACCTTACCGCAACTTTAATCAGATTTCCCCCAGCATCTTTTCCGGATCATCTGCTGCCTTGACCTTATCGTTGGCCTTTATAATGATGCCCTCTTCATCAATAAGATATGTTGTGCGTACAACTCCCATGGATACCTTTCCATAAAGCTTCTTTTCTTTCCAAACATCATAGGCTTCTATAACCTTGCGCTCAGGATCTGCCAGAATAGTAAATGCCAGGCCGTATTTTTCTTCAAACTTCTTGTGGGATGCCACAGTGTCTTTGCTGACTCCAAGGATTACAGCACCTTTTTCCTTAAACTGCGGCATTCTCTCAGAAAAACCGCATGCCTGCTTGGTGCAGCCTGATGTCATATCTTTCGGATAAAAATATAGAATCACCTTCTGTCCACGATAATCTTCAAGCTTATGCATTTCTCCGTTCTGATCCGGAAGTTCAAATGATGGTGCCTTTGTTCCTACTTCGAGCATTTACTACCCCTCCTTTTCACTATAGCTATATGCTATGACCCTTATGCTATTACATTACATGCGTTTTTATAAATCTCTGTATCACGCCGTATGCGGCTTTTTGCCTATAAGCTTTATGATTGCTGTTTCATCAGCTTCTTTATATAACTCTTTAACATGATCATGTATTCTCTGCCAGGACTTTTCCGGCGCCTCTTTATAAGCAGATGTTACTGTATCATATCCCCACACTGCTTCAGGTGCATTCATTATTGATACTGGCATACCATATTCCTGACCACCTTTGTTTTTCCTGCGGATAAAATCTGTGATGACGAGATATGTCTGCATTTGAAGTCCCGTTACTATTCCTGGATAGTTTTTACTTCCATCCTTTCCAAATCCACACTGCTTCTTTAAATCTGTGGATAATATTCTTTCTTTGTTAAAAACGGTATCGCCGTCTTCATTCTCAGAAACATAAACGTCCATTATTGCCTTCTCTCTACGATTGGCAAGTCCATCCTGCCATCTGGCATCAAAATCATATCCGTTTCTTCTGTAGTTAACAAAGAAAGGTAACCATTTGAGACTGATAAAACCTGCTTTCTTATCAAAAAACTTTCCATAAGCAATTTCGCCTCTTCCGGCTATTATCTCACGCCATCGCCATGGATCCTTATCTTCAATGTCAGTCCACCAGTATCTGGAACTTGTGCATTCTTCCACAGAAAAACCTGTTACACCATTGCCAAATAGTGGTAAAAATCCTACGCTTTCAATATATAATTCCAGCTCTTCTACTGTATGTATGCAACTTGGATCATTCCAATTAAGGCCATACATGATCCACTCGCCATTTTCCACCGAC
>JAILBM010000193.1 GCA_024680925.1 Butyrivibrio sp. | reverse complement strand
CCATCAAAATGACTTCATTTTCTTTTTTAAATCCATATTTTGCATAAAATTCAGGGAGAATTCCTTCTCCTGCAGTTATAAGATTTACTCCAACAATTCCCATCTCCTTTAAATCAGAAAGACATTTATCCATAAGCTTTCCGGCAATGCCCTTACGCTGGAATTTAGGATCTACTGCCAGATCGTTTATTTCAAATGTTCTGCCATAATGAAAAAGCATAGATGATCCCAGGATAAATCCGGCAATTTCTCCATCTACTATGCATTCAAGACCATAAGACTGCTTTGATTCTAATATTTCCTGTACATGAATTATTGCATCCTCGTCTTTCCATGGATCATTCCAGGGCTCTCCTGCAAAAGCCTTTGCATATATTTCACCATATCTGTTTACATTTTTATGCTCGCAGTTTTTAATTACTATTTCGCTCATACGGCCTCCTTTAAGTTATTATTTCCGTTTGATTGATTGTTCCATTTTTTTCTTACATGATAAAGACATATGAAACATAATATAATCTGTACTATTGTTGAGCATGGAGTTGCAAGACCTATATGGAATAAGCTTACAGGCTCCCATTTACTCATAAGGAATGATACTGGAACTCTTATTGCAAAAGCTCCAATTATTCCCTGCATCATTACGAACGTTGTATTCCCAATTCCGTTAAAAAATCCAATAAAGCAGAATAAAAAGCTTGTAAGTAAGCAGTCAATTGCATATGCCTTAAGGTAATCTGCACCTGCAAGAATAACTTCCTGATCATTAGAGAATATTTTTGCAAGAATATCTCCATGGAAAAATGCCAGTAAAAACATTAAAACACCAAATAGAAATGATATACAAACTGCTGATTTAAAGCCTTTCATTGCTCTATCCATTTTTCCTGCGCCTCTATTTTGCGCAACAAACGCGGACATAGACTGCATAAACGCAGATGGAACAAGCATTATAAATGCACAAACTTTTTCGGCAACTCCTACGCCGGCTGATTCCGTAAGCCCTATTGCATTTACTATTGCAAGAATTACAAGGAATGATATTCCTACAAGCAGCTCTTGAAGGGCAATTGGTGTTCCTATAAAAAGTATTTTTTTAATTATGCTGCTATCCCATCTGATAAGGCTAAAATTTATTTCAAATGGAAGTTCTTTTTTGGAGATTAGTAATCCTGAAATTATTACGCTTATAAACTGAGCTCCAACTGTAGCGATTGCTGCACCTGCTGTACCCATGTTAAAACCAGCTACAAGCATAAGATCTCCTAAAATATTACAGATGCAGGCAATCATAACTGTTATAAGTGGTGTATTTGAATCACCAATTCCTCTGAATATCCCTCCTATAAGGTTATAAGCAATTATTACTATTGCGCCTGCGCCGCATATTCTAATATATGTAGTTGTTAGTTCAAAAGCTTCTTCCGGGGCATGCATGATTCCTGCAAGCTGCGGAGCAAAAATTGGAAGAATGATTGTAAGTATTATGCCAATTGACATAAACATAAGAAGACCACTACCTATAATTTTGCCGCCTTCAGATGCTTTTTTTTCACCAATTTTTTGTCCAAGTATTATGGTCATTCCCATACATAGGCTGCTTATAAGATTTGTGATTGTCATCATAATCTGTGAACCTGTTGAAACTGCTGATACATCAGCTGAACTGGCAAACTTTCCCACTATAAGAAGATCTACAGCACCATACATTGCCTGCAAAAATAATGCAAGAAGAACAGGTCCTGCAAATAATAAAAGTGGTTTTACAATTTTTCCTGAAGTAAAGTCAATTCTCTTTTCCATTTTAGTACTCCTTTCAAAATATTCAAAAAAAAGCCGGATAAGAATCCGGTTTCTCAACCAGACATCTTATCCAGCTCATTATTTCAAACGAATAATTCACCCTCCGATGACAGTGGTATATTATCAGTGTTATTTATAAATGTCAACCGCTTTTTTGAAGATATGAGATTAATCAATTATAATGTTTTATAGACAACTTATTAACGATTAAAACAAAATATTCTTTTAATTCTTTTAAAATTCAGGAAGGAAATCATACATAAATGGAAGAAAAAAAGAATTCCTCATGTAATGAAGATATAGATGTTGTAATTGAAGCAGGTAAGATATTGATGGAAAGTGGAGCTGAAATATACAGAATTGAAGAGACAATGAAACATATGGCCTGTGCTTTGAAAATGGAACATTTTAGTGCTTACGTGGTTAATCGTGGGATTATTGCATCATGTACAAATAGCCTGGGAGATAATAAAGCCAGAGTAGCTGCTGTTTCTGAAACGGCAATACATTTAGGAAAAATTGAAAAGGTAAATTCATTATCGCGTGAAATTGAAAAGAACGATATTTCTGCAGAAGATATTGCCAAGCGCCTGGAGGATATTGATAAAATGAATGAATCTGATCTTGGGGCAGTGTTGATTGCATACCTTATTGGAGCTGGTTGTTTTTCATATGCAATAGGAAGTTCTGTAGTAGATTCGTTTTCATCTGCAATAATAGGTCTGATTTTAGGATTGTTTTTGTGGTGGGCAGGAAGATATATCAAGACGACAGTTCTTTTGACAATATTAGGGAGCATGGTTGTTACAGCATTAGCTAATGTACTATGTGCGATTGGGATTGGACAACATCGCGGATTGATAATATTGGGAAGTTTGATGCTGATGGTTCCTGGAGCAGTATTTACAAATTCAGTAAGAGAATTCTCTCAGAATAATCATGCAACTGGTTTGACATTACTTATGTCAGCTTTGCTAACATGTTTGGCAATTTCCTGTGGGGTTGCCTTTATGACTGGCATTCTTCCATTTGCAGAACAAATGACTAGTGTTTTTTCAAATGAAGTTGATTCAGTATGGGAGGTTTTGGCTCGAACAGTCATGGCAGGAATTGGAACAGTGGCTTTTTCATACCTCTTTCATGCTCCAAAGAAATATTATCTTGATCTTGGCGGACTGGGAGCAACTTCCTGGATGCTTTATTTATTGCTAAATATGTATTTTCATCTTGAAAATTATACGATATTAGCACCTGCTATATTTGCAGCCTTGGCATCAAGGTTTTTGTCTGTAAGACGTAAATGTCCAATAACTATTTTTTTATCTACGAGCATTTTTCCTTTAATTCCCGGTCTTAGTTTTTATAGAGCAGTTTATTTTGCCATGACAGGAAGCGCTGAGTTGGCGATGACATATATGCGAAGCTGCTTTGTTTCAGCTTTTGCGATTGCACTATCCATAATCATAATACAGGAAATAAGAGTAAGACCAATATATAAAACAGTTAAATAGTCATGTCGAGAGTTACCGTAATATCTGCTTAAGCGGTAGCTCTTTTTTAATACCTTTTACATTTCTTTTACTTATATGAGCATTTGTTTTTTACGAAGCTAAAATACAATAGCTCTTGTCATCGCGAGGTCAAAAAATGAAATGAACTTAGGAGGTTCAATATGAAAAAGAATTTTGTAAACACGATTATTATCGGATTATCAACTTTGATCATGGCAGGAAGCATGGTTGGATGCGGATCAGCATCTACAGCAGATGCAGATGCAAATGAAAATACAACTGTAAAGGAAGAAACAAAAACAGAAGATGTAACTGAAAAAGCTGATACAGAAGAAAAGGCTGAGGAAAGTGCAAATCTTTCAGGAAGTATATCACTTGCGGGAAGTACTTCGATGGAAAAATTATGTGAAGCAATGAGTGAAAGCTTTATGGAGGTATATCCAGAAGTTACAGTAACTGTGGAATATACAGGTTCAAGTGCCGGAATCGAATCACTTACTCAGGGAAGCGCTGATATTGGCAATGCATCAAGAGGACTTAAGGATGGAGAAAAAGAAAGTGGAGCTGTAGAAAATATCATTGCAATTGATGGAATTGCAGTTATTACTGATAAAGAAAACAGCGTGTCAGATCTCACATCTGAACAGCTTGTGTCAATCTATACAGGAGAGACTACTAACTGGAGCGAGCTTGGTGGAAGTGATGAAGCGATTGTGGTAATTGGAAGAGAGGCTGGTTCAGGAACAAGAGGAGCATTTGAAGAACTTCTTGAAATTGAAGATAAATGCAATTATGCTCAGGAACTTGATTCTACAGGAGCGGTTCTTGCTAAAGTGGCATCCACACCTGGCTCTATCGGATATATTTCACTTGATGCAGTAGATGATTCAATTCAGTCTGTTTCATTAAATGGTGTTGCAGCAACAGAAGAGAACATCGTTGCTGGTGATTATCAGCTTTCAAGACCATTTGTAATGGCTACTATGGGTGAAATTTCAGAGCAGAATGAACTTGTTAAGACTTGGTTTGAATATATCAAATCTGAAGAAGGACAGAGTGTTGTTTCAGGTGTAGGTCTGATACTTCCTGAGTAAGAAAGGCAGTTTATGGATAACAGAGCAAAGATAAAAATTGTGGAAAAAACAGCGAAATTTATTTTCCTTATATGTGCTGTAATTGCTATCTTTGCAGTATGTTCCATTACGGTTTACATGATTTTAAAAGGTACTCCGGCACTTTCAAGTGTCGGAGTATTTGAACTTCTTTTTAAAACCGAATGGAAACCAACTGCATCAGATCCGTCATACGGAATTTTTTATATTATTCTCACATCTATAGTGGGAACAGCTGCAAGCGTGTTACTAGGAGTTCCCATCGGGCTTCTTACTGCAGTTTTTTTAACAGAGGTTTCTGATAAGAGATTAGCCGCTATTGTGCAACCTGCAGTGGAACTTCTTGCAGCAATTCCATCAGTAATATATGGACTATTAGGACTGATGATATTAAATCCTATGATGTATAAACTTGAGAAGAGTATTTTCGAAGGTTCAGAAACTCATCAATTTACAGGTGGCGCAAATCTTATTTCTGCAATTATTGTTTTGGCAATAATGATCTTGCCAACGGTGGTAAATGTCAGTGCGTCATCTATCAGAGCTGTACCAGGTAATTTGAGAGCAGCTTCTCTGGCGCTTGGGGCCAGCAAAATGCAGACAATTTTTAAAGTGACGATTCCTGCGGCAAGATCAGGAATAATGACAGGTGTTGTTCTGGGAATTGGAAGAGCGCTAGGTGAAGCTATGGCTATAAATATGGTGGCCGGAGGATCAGTAAATCTTCCGCTTCCATTTAATTCAGTCAGATTTTTGACTACTCAGCTTGTCAGTGAAATGGGATATGCAGAAGGTATTCACAGACAGGTTCTGTTCACAGTTGGACTTGTTCTATACATATTTGTCATGGTAGTTAATTTTGTACTTTTAAAACTTAGAAAGGAGAGTGGCCTGGATGAATAAAAATATATCAAGGAAAATTTCTGATATTTGCCTGTATATACTTATTTATCTCTGCGCGACTCTTTCTGTTGTGTTGCTTGCAGGAATAATAGTTTACGTTTTGATGAAGGGTATCAATAGCGTAAATTTGAGTTTTCTCACGTCAGTTACATCGGTTTTAAAAGGTACTGTAGGAATAGCTGGAAATATTGTAAATACACTGCTTATCATAATTCTTACAATGATAATAGCAACACCGATTGGCGTGGGAGCAGCAATTTATCTAAATGAATATGCAAAGCCGGGGAAACTTGTAAGTCTTATAGAATTTGCAACAGAAACACTTTCTGGAATACCATCGATCATCTTTGGACTATTCGGAATGATGTTTTTTGGTCAGACTTTGGGGTTTGGATATTCTCTTATTACTGGAGCATTAACTCTGATACTTATGGTACTGCCCCTGATAACAAGAAACACGCAGGAGGCATTAAAAACAGTTCCTGATAGTTACAGACATGGAGCTATAGGACTTGGTGCCGGTAAATGGTACATGATAAGAACTATTTTACTTCCTTCGTCTATGCCAGGAATTATTACGGGGGTAATATTGGCTATAGGAAGAATTGTAGGTGAGTCTGCAGCACTTCTTTTTACGGCTGGAAGTGCCAAAACGCTGCCCAAAACCCTGGCGGGATTTTTCCCAAAGATATTTCAATCCGGAGGAACTATGACGGTACAGTTATATCTTTCAGCAACAAGTGAGGGTGATTTTGATACTGCGTTTGGAATAGCGGTGGTTCTTTTGATACTGGTATTTGCAATAAATTTAGGAACCAAAAAGCTTGCAGCAAAATTTGATGTAACGAGGAAACAATAATATGAGAGAAAATTCAAAAATAAGTGTGCAGGATCTACATCTATACTATGGCGATAATCATGCTTTAAAAGGTGTGAATATGGAAATACGTCCTAAGGCTGTTACAGCTTTTATAGGACCATCAGGTTGTGGCAAATCAACATTTCTAAAAACCTTAAATAGAATGAATGATCTTGTAGATAACGTGAAGATAGAAGGAAAGGTGTTACTTGATGGTGAAGATATCTATGGACCTTCTATCGATACAACAATTCTTAGAAAAAAGGTTGGCATGGTTTTTCAGCAGCCAAATCCATTTCCTATGAGTATTTATGACAATATTGCTTATGGCCCCAGAGTTCATGGAATAAAGGAAAAAAGAAAACTTGATGCAATAGTTGAGGAGAGTCTAAGAGGTGCGGCTATTTTTGATGAAGTGAAGGATAGACTAAAAAAATCAGCGCTTGGATTATCTGGTGGACAGCAACAGAGAATATGCATTGCCAGGGCTCTTGCAGTTCATCCTGATGTTCTTTTGATGGATGAACCGACTTCTGCTCTGGACCCTATTTCAACATCTAAAATTGAAGATCTTATGGAAGAACTCAAGAAAAAATATACTGTTGTTATTGTTACTCATAATATGCAACAGGCGGTAAGAGTAGCAGATGACACAGCATTTTTTCTTTTGGGAGATTTGATTGAATTTGGGGATACTAAACAGCTTTTTTCATATCCCAAAGATAAACGCACGGAAGATTATATAACTGGTAGATTTGGTTAAGGGGGTATTATGAGATCTAAATTTGATGAGCAGCTAAAGATGTTAAATAATGAAATGATCATTATGAGTTCTATGATTGAAAAGGCGATAAAAGATGCAATTGATGCATTATTTACGCAGAATGTTGAAAAAGCAAGACAAATAATGAAAGATGATGAGCTTGTAGATCAGGAACAGAAAAAGATAGAAAATATCTGTTTTCAACTTCTTATTCAACAGCAACCTGTTGCGAGAGATTTAAGAACTATAACTGCTGCTATGAAGATGGTGACAGATATGGAGAGAATTGGTGATCAGGCAGCAGACATTTCAGAGCTTACTATAATAATGGCTGATAGTCCTTATCTTGTTAAAGAAGACAATATTCAAAGGATGGCCCTGGAGACGATGACTATGCTAATACATGCTGTAGAAGCCTATGTTGAGCATGATATGTGCAAAGCTCGTGAAGTTATAGAACATGATGATATTGTTGATGATCTGTTTGTTAAGGTGAAAAGTGATCTTATAGAGGTTATGCAGAGTAATACAGATTATGAGGAGCATGCGGCAGACCTTTTGATGGTCAATAAGTATCTTGAAAGAATAGGAGATCACGCAACGAATATAGCT
Organism: Butyrivibrio sp.; assembly: GCA_024680925.1. Classification (GTDB taxonomy): domain Bacteria; phylum Bacillota; class Clostridia; order Lachnospirales; family Lachnospiraceae; genus Butyrivibrio. The sequence goes on along the minus strand of JAILBM010000193.1, from coordinate 1,187 downwards.
GAGTGGGTCATTTTTTCGTTGGATGATCATATTCAGGGGAATAATTAATGCAGATTAAAATAAAGCTCAGGCAGATTGAAATTATAATCTGTCTGAGTTTTTAGTTGAATAAAAGCTGTTATTATGAAATTCATGTTTGCAGGAATAAATGAAGACTGTAATAAGTGATAAAAGGAATGGATACCCCATAAAGCAAAACAACCATTCAAAACCTAATGGATAAAAAATATTTATGATAAGGTAGATAAAGAATCCTGTAAATAAAGCCCCAGCTCCTGTTAATATGCATGCATATCTAAACTTGGCGATTGCCTTCAGATTTTTTTTATCAACATAATTCCATAACTTATTCATGATTATACCTCCTATTGGGTATAATGTATGAAATCATTGTAAAAATTGAAACCTATAAAAGTAAGGATTGTGTAAAATGTAAAGTATCAATAAATATTTTTACGTTACGCTTTTAATGCATCGGCAAAGCCGGAGTAATCCGGTGACGCAAAGCTATAGGGTCTTAATGAGACAGCCAGTTACTATTAATGAAAGTTATATTTCTTCACCTGCTGATGGTAAAATTGTTAATATGGGGTATTATGGAACAGATATCTATTTAAGCGAAACAGGAAGAATTGTAACTTCTGAAAACAAAAATACAAGTGAAGTCACAATTACAGCCGGTACAAAGCCTTCAGCGGACTCAGAGTCTTCTGATACAAATAGTGACAGTAGTGCATCATCAGATGATAATTATTCATCAAATTCAAATGTAATAACCTCGTCAGACCATGCTAATGTATACAGATCTGTTATCAAACGCTTATTTTGCAGCTGTATCTAATAATTCAGGTTCAGCTAACGTAGCGGTAAAAGATTCAAATGGAAAGTCAATGAACGTTGCTGTTGATTTGAGTTCTGCAAGTGCTCCAGAGGGCTATTCATCAAGGATAACAGCAACAATTGTTCCTGCTCTTAACAGAAACGGAGATGAAAACCACAGTCTTGATAAAAGTGCACAGGCTCTTAATACAGCAATAACAGAGTCTGGAAAAACTCAGATTGAAGGTTCTCTTTTTATCAGTGCATATGCAGCAGGAGTAAGCCTTACAAAACTTGAAACACCTGCTAAATATACATTTACTCTCGATAATTCTTATGAAGGAAAAAACGTAACAGTATATGTAAGA
>JAILBM010000187.1 GCA_024680925.1 Butyrivibrio sp. | reverse complement strand
AATTCTGCTATTTCCATACACTCTCCAGAAAAACTATTGCAATTGCAGCTCCAGACCTGCAATTATATCATCTGCATTTTCATTATTTACACGTACTCCGTAAAAACTGTCGGTATCTGCAGTTTCTTTTCCAAATATCACATTCTCTATTTCAAGACCCACAACAGGTCTGTAATGGGATGAATCAAAATAATAGGCAGTATTGGTTGTAATATCATTTAAACCTGAAAAGTTTATATACCCTGTAACAGTGGACAAATCCTTTAAGAAATCAAGATATCCCATAGCCACTGCATTTCTATAGGTCGATTCCAATATGGGAGAAGTAAAAACATAAAGCTCTATCCCCTCTTCATCACATAAGGAAACCATCTTCTTCATATCTTCAATTGTAGTACCGCCTGTATATTCACCGCACTCCAATACTCCAAGATCGGTTCCCTTATCCCCAAGGCTGAAATCCGTATTGGCTATAGCAACACCATAATTATAAAATTCATTTTTTTCGGCTATAACGCTTTCACTATTCTGCTCAAATAAAACCTCAGGCAAAAGTGAAAACTCAGGCTTAACAATCAAATAATCATAATAAAAGCCAAGCTTATTATCTTCATATAATTCATAGGGTTTTCTCATAAGGTCATCATAGTGAACATCAGCCGTTCCGGACATAGAAAGCTCATCTACCCCTATTATTACAGCTTTTACATCTACTCCCGAAGAAATAAATTCTTCTAAAATAGATAGCTGTTCACCAGGAACACTCATGGAGCAGGTCATGTTATACCAGTTAAGTGCTTCTCCTTTGGCCGTCCCTGTTATAAGCCCATCAACAGGTATATTGGCAACTCTTGAAGATCCAAAGATAAAAGCATTGTATTGGTCAGGATTTTCAGTTATATATCTTGTCTTTATATAATTTTTGTTGGGCTCTGCCGAGGTAATACGAATATTGTCATAATGAAATATATTAAAAGTATCAATATAAATATTCAGGCCCAAATACACCATAACAGGTATGGTACACAAAAATATACGAAATACTAATTTTCTCATAAAAGCTTTCTTTCAATCAGAAATTATTATATATAAAGCTAACCTGTTCTGAAGCGCTCATAAATAGCAGGGCAAAAATAACTGCGTAATAAGCCAGCCATCTTATAATATTCTTTTGTCTTTTTATAATTACAAGTCCCGGTTCCTTACTGCAGATAATATCAAGTAAAACCACAACTATAACCGAAGGAATTACAGTCAGAAGCATACTCTGCTCATCCATTAAAAGAGCAGCAGCTCCCTTTGCTGCAAATTCAGATGTTCCTTTTATAAATGACATTATTTCTGCCGGAATACGGGTAATAGATGTAATTAATCCAAGTGCCTTATCAATATCCGGATTTGCAAAAAATACCCAGGCCAGGCTTACCAGTAAAAATGTGGCAATATTTCTAAAGAAATTATATGAAGAAGCCTTGGCTATTTTCAGAAATCTCTCTATACAAATAAGTACTCCATGCATCATCCCCCAAATTAAAAAGCCCAGGCCTATACCATGCCACAAGGCACTTACAAAAAATGTTGCAAGGAGATTAAAATATATTCTATAGGCAGAAACTCTGCTTCCTCCAAGTCCTATGTATATATAGTCTCTAAGCCAGCCGCTAAGGGAGATATGCCATCTTCTCCAAAACTCTGTAACAGAGCAGGATAAATATGGATGATCAAAGTTTACAGGTATATCTATTCCAAGTATTTTGGCACTGCCGATAGCTATATCAGAATATCCCGAAAAATCACAGTATATTTCAAAGGAATAAAGAAGAATAGCTATAAACGCAGCGCATCCTGTGTAATCACTGCTTCCGTACACTGAATTTACGTAAATAGCAATATTATCTGCCACCACAAGCTTTTTAAAAAGGCCATATCCAAAAAGCTTTAATCCATCAGTCACCCTGTCATAGTCAAAATCATGAGTTTTCTTTAACTGAGGAATTATTTTTTCAGCTCTGAGAATAGGTCCGCTTGTTAGAGAAGGAAAAAAAGCTATGAAAGAGGCCAAAACTACCGGACTTTTTTCATTGTCTATTTTCCCTTTA
>JAILBM010000177.1 GCA_024680925.1 Butyrivibrio sp. | reverse complement strand
CATCTTACAATAACCAAAAGATGTATCCGTAAGTAATGAAATCCAATCACGTTCTTTCCAGAGATTCCACCAAAATTCATTATCATGAACAAGATATATCATAAATGTACTTGAACCTAAAAAATTTATTATCTTACTATTTTTTATCTTAACTCTTCTAAATAATTCAAAAATAGTAACTGATAATATTACGGGTATAATTCCATAATTATCAAAACGTATAAACGGTTGAGAAAAAGGCTCTGTCACTGAATTTGCTATATATTCATGTATTGAATCATTAACATTATTAACGTATGAAAGATAAATAAATCCGTATGTAATTATTATTAGTAGTATAAGAACTACCGTCCTAATTTTATCAAAAGGATTATACTTCTTTATATAACCTCCCAATTCAAACATAAACAATCCGCAAATTATTGTTCTTAATCCGTCTCCAATATTATCTAAGACATTTCCTGACCACATAAAAGAAAATAGTCCTAACCAAACAAGCAACAGATTTCTATAGCTTGTCTGGTCTAGTTTATTTATATAGTTATTTATAAACAAACATGCAATTACAACAACTATAAAATAATATCCCACAAACCAGCTCATATAATTAAAATCTATAATTGACAACGTCTTTACACTTGTATTCTCTCCAGCTAAATGTATCTTATAAAAAACACTTGAAATAAGAGTCAAACTAATTGCTGCAGTTCCCAGTTGAAGTAGAAGTTTTTGAGATATATTACCAAGGTTTACATTTTTCCCTCTTTCAACTAAAAAATAACCAGAAATCAAAATAAATATTGAGTTTGCAAGCATTCCCCAAGGAAGTACTCCCTCAATTAAAAAAAGCTTTTTATAAAAAACAGGCTTGCTAAATATATTTGCACCAACATATTGCATATCACTGATTTGATCAGTCACACAATGATATGTTATATGATAAATGATAATCATAATCATTGCTGTTATTCTAAGGAGTTCCATATTTGAATTTCTAATTTTTTTATTCATTCTTTTGCAATCCCTTCAAGCTATTATAATGCCCTCGTCTATATACATAGATGCAACTATTTTAGATAAGTAATGCAATAATATAACATTAGGTCTTAAACATCTTCCTCTATCTCCTTTAAAATTCTATCTACATTCAAAATGAATCCGAACACCTTGTGAGGGTTATCTATATGCAGTGGTAACATCGAGATGAATAACGATGCTTCGTAAATACGAACTGATAAATAATCAAATCCGTTTTCCTCTGCCTTTGCCTTGAATATCTTCATGTATTCGGTATTGTCAAACGGTATATCTAAATCGTAAGAGAAGTCCTCTGCAATTCTGATATCAAAAAGTCCATTGTTGAAGAAATCGTATTTACCACAAACCGAATGGCTAAGCTTCGCGATGTCATAATATGGGTTAGTCCACAGGTCTTCCTCACGGCTGGCCCCCTTAGGGTCAATAAACTTAAGAGTCTGAGTCGACTTGTTGTAAAGGGTGTTTGCAAAGCAAGGGTCACCATGACCAATCACAAGCTTTTTATCGTATTTGTTTCTGCTCTCAATCTTTTGCTTTAGTGCAAAATATCTTTCTACCAATGAGTCTATAGAAAGGTTACCTGCCGCTGAAAGAAGGGTTGCTATGCGCTCGTATTCTGGTAGCTTCTTTAAATCTGCAATACGGCTGTTAACCTTGTTGATATAAAGCTCATCCGCCATATTCTGATATTCCTGATCTGTGCAATCCTTTGCATGGCGGCATTTGAAGAAATAAAAATACTTATCCATAAGAGCTTCAAACTCTGAGGCATCCATTGAACCATGCACCCATTTTATAGCAAGGTCTGTCATGTGCAGACGCTCCATGGTGTAGCTGGCTTTCTCGTCATCCTCTTTATAATCAAAAGGCATTACAAACCAGTATTTCATATCCTCTGGAAGCAGATGATAGAAATCATATTCTGCCTTAATCTTTTTCTTGTTAGTAGATGATTTTACAAGGGTGTATTCATTGCCCTTGAGGCTGTTGAAATATCTGGAAT
>JAILBM010000119.1 GCA_024680925.1 Butyrivibrio sp. | reverse complement strand
TATAAGAGAAAAAAGACTCTGTGATTTAATCATGTTAGAATAGTCTATTTATATTACTTCTGATATTAAAATCAAAAATAATAGCTGTTTGGCATTTTGAAAATTTACAATAGATCAGTTAAATTGTCAAATGAAATTTTTTATCAAAATTGCGATAATATTCCGAAAAATTATTTCAAAGTTATACTTTTTTAATCATTAAAACGCAGACAAATAGTGGCTATGGTGTTAAAATTAAATACATAGAATCGAAAATGAAATAAAATTTCAAATGTTCATTTGTGAAAGGTGAAACGAAATCATGATAGAGGTGACAAAACTGGATAGCCACAAGATTTTGATTAATCCCGATTTTATAGAGGTTGTCGAAGAAACTCCAGACACAGTGATTTCATTGACTACTGGGCGAAAGCTTATTGTAAAAGAAAGTAGACAAGACATACAAAATCTAGTAAAATCTTATAAAAGAGAAGTTTTTGGAAATAATTAATAAATTAGTGAAATTTAGAATATTTGTAAAAATATAAATTGAAATCACGATATGCGCAATACTAAATAACATATTAAATTGTGCAGGTATTGATGACTTTTTGTCGCTTTGCTCCAAAAGTCATGCAAATAGGCCATTTGAAGGCGACTAAAGTCGCAGGGTCTATTTGCCTCTTGAATCGCTTTCTTACGAAACTCGCAGTAAATGCGGATTTCTGTAATTAACGTACAAGAATATATACAAGTATATATAACTACATTACATTCAATTTAGTTGAAAGTATATTAAGAAAATAATTGAAAATACGATAATAATATTATGTAAAGTTTTATTAACGTATTGAATATAAAATTTACATAAGAAATACAAATAATATACAACAATATATGACATAAATATTTTGGAATTGCATAATTATCCAAAACAATGCAGCTATAACAAATTGATTTTTATGAGGGGAAAACAACGTGGATTTAGCGTCATTAATTGGAGTAGTAATGGGTCTTGTCGTAATGCTTATCGGTATTGCGACATCTGGTGGTATTCAAACAATCGGTAACTTCATTGACGTACCGTCTCTTTTGGTTACGTTCGGTGGAGCTTTCATGGCGACTCTTGCCACAGTTACATTACCCGAGTTCATCAATGGATTAAAATCATTTACATTAATAATGAAACTCCCACCTTATGATACGGGTGCACTTATAAAACAGATAGTAGATCTGTCAAACACAGCACGTAAGGAAGGTCTTCTTGCTCTTGAAGAAGCGGCTCATGGAATAGAAGAGCCTCTTTTACAAAAAGGACTTCTTCTTATAGTTGACGGTACCGAACCTGAACTGGTTAAAGGTATCATGCAGGCTGAAATTGATGCCATGAATGACAGACATATGTCTATTGCAGGTTTCTGGGAAACTCTTGGAGCAATGGGTCCTGCCTGGGGTATGATTGGTACTCTTATCGGTCTGGTAAACATGCTTCAGAACCTGTCCGATTCAGCTTCCCTTGGACCATCCATGGCTACAGCCCTTATCACAACATTCTATGGTTCACTTCTTGCTAACTGGATATGTACTCCTTGTAATGCCAAGCTTAAGGTGCAGAACAGTATGGAGTATGCATATAAGTCACTGATGATTGAGGGACTTCTGTCTATACAGGCAGGTGAAAACCCTCGTGTAACAGAGGAGAAGCTTAAGGCATTCATGGCACCTGCTGACAGAGCTGCTTATGAAGCTGCCAATGGCGATGGCTCCGGCGGAGGTGAATAAGGCATATGGCTAAAAAAGAACCACCGCCACCCAAAGGGAGTCCTGCATGGATGGCAACTTTCGGTGATCTGATGAATCTGCTTCTTTGTTTCTTCGTTTTGCTATACGCCATGTCCAGTGTTGATGCAGCTAAATTTGAAGAAATAGCAGCTTCCTTCAGTTCAGCCTTTGGTATTTTTAAAGGCGGCGAAATGTCAATCGGTGAAGGTGCTCTTGTGGGTGATGGCATATCACAGCTTAGTCAGGTTTCGTCCTATGTAACATCCATGGGCGTATCTCAAAACGGATCAACTACAACAGAAGTAACTACCACAACCGGTAATAAGGATTCCGAGTCCACCGGTGGAGAAGGTGAGTCGGCTACTGAATATACAGAAAGCGGTAATGTTAGTGACATTTCTTCAGATAATACAGAAAGCGGAAGCGATGGAACCACATCCACCCAGCAAAGTTCAAGTGTAAGTAATGCCAGCGCAGAAGAACTTATGGAAGCCCTTGAAGAAGAGCAACTTGGCGAATCTGAAAACATGGCTGAGCAGATTGCAGAGGCTTTAAATGAAGCTGAGATTGAGCAGGATGTGGAGCTTAATTTTACCAGTCAGTATGTACAGCTGACAATTCAAGGCGCAATTCTTTTTGACTCAGGTTATGCAGATATAAGATCTGAGGCAATACCTATTTTGGAGAAGGTAGGAGCAATTCTGGAAAGATATGCCGGAGGAACTATTGAAATCGAAGGCCATACAGATAATGTTCCTATGTCTAGTGGAAAAAAATATGCCAATAACGATGAACTTAGTGATGCAAGAGCACTTTCTGTTTTCTATTTTATGATTGAAAACACCACTCTTGATCCTGCAAATATCAAGCATTCGGGAAGAGGCGAATACAGTCCTGTGGCAGACAATTCCACACCTGAGGGCAGAGCAAAAAACAGAAGAGTTGAGATCAGGATATATAATCCTCTAAGTTCTCAATATTAGTTATCGGAGGTTACCTGTTAATGAAAAAGAATTTGTTGTCAATAATCATACTGGCTCTTTTGGTTGTAAACCTTGCTATGAGTGGTTTTATGCTTTTGAGTGTTATGACTACCAATAGTCAGACTCAGAAGATAATAGCAGATATTGCAGCAGCTCTTCAGCTTGAAGCAAATGGCGGAACCAACGGACAGGGATTTTCTAATTCCGCTACAGGCAATGTGGCAGCAGAAAATATTGCAACCATGACCATTCCAAGTGATGGAACGGATATGACTATTTCACTTAAAAAGGGTGAAGATGGTTTGGATCATTACATGGCTCAGACTAAGGTTGTAATTTCAATGGATACTTCCAATGAAGGCTATACTAAATACAGCGAGAGTATGGCAAACATGGAAAGTCTTATGTCTACAAAGATTCAGACAATCATTGCTTCCCATACCAAGGAAGAAATAGAAGCAGATGTTGAAACTATAAAAGAAGAGATTCTTGAAGCTCTTCAGGATATGTATGGATCCAACTTTATTTATGCAGTTGATATGTCATACATCATTGCATAAGGAAAATAGTTTTTGTTAATTTTGAACCTATAAAAATACAGTTACAAGCGAGGTGGTTTTAAGGTGAGCGAAGTACTGTCACAAAATGAGATAGATAATCTGCTGGCTGCCTTAAGTACTGGTGAGCTTGATGTGGACCAGATGGCTAGTGCCGATGAGAAAAAGGTCAGGGATTATGATTTCAAACGTCCTGCCAAGTTCTCGAAAGAGCATTTGCGTACACTGGAGATTATCTATGAACATTACGGAAGATTGTTGTCAACAACACTTCCTTTATATCTTCGAAAAAATGTATCTATTTCCGTGGCAAACTCGGAAACAGTTACCTATTCGGAATTTAGTAATGCCTTATCAAATCCTGTAATTTTGGGCATAATCAATTTTTTACCCTTACAGGGAAATATCATATTGGAACTTCAGGCAAATATTGGATTTGCTTTTATAGACAGAATGCTTGGCGGTGAAGGTGGAACACTGGAAAAGCCAAGACCCTTTACGGATATCGAGATGCCGCTTATTGAGAAACTGGTTACTATATGTATGCAGCTTATGGTTGAACCCTGGCAGAACGTTCTTGATATAAATCCTGTAATGGAAAGAATTGAAACAAATCCACAGTTTGCTCAGGTTATATCACCGACGGATATGATAGCCATTGTTACTCTTAATATCAAGATTGGTGATACTGAAGGACTTATGAATATGTGTCTTCCTTATTTCACTTTGGAGAGCATAATGGATAAGCTCAATACCAAGTATTGGTTCTCAACTATGCAGAAGCATAATGATGAAACCTATAGTGAACATCTGGAAACACTGGTAAGACATGTGGATGTACCTGTAAAGGCTGTTTTGGGTAAATGTAATGTATCGGTTAATGACTTCGTGCATTTACAAACGGGAGATATTATAAGACTTGATAATAGAGTGAATAATGACATGCAGATATATGTGGGCAATATTTTTAAGTTCACTGCATTGCCGGGAACACAAAAGGAAAAATATGCCGTGCGTATAACGTCAATTCACAGAGAGGAGGAAGAGTAGGAGCATGGATGGAATGTTATCCCAGGATGAGATAAATGCGTTGCTTGCGGGAATGGATACTTCCGGAACACCGGATACCGGTTCAGATGCTGCTCCTGCAGATTCTGGCGGGGGACCCGGAAACGGATTTGTAGATGAATCACTTCTTACTGATGTTGAGAAGGATGCAATTGGTGAGATTGCAAATATCAGTATGGGTTCATCAGCAACAACACTTTATTCTTTGGTAAATCAGAAAGTTAACATTACTACACCTGTAGTTGAGCTTACAAACTGGCATGGTGTAATAGACAGCTATGAAAAACCCTGTGTATTTGTTCAGATCAAATACACTGTAGGTATTGATGGCTCTAATATCCTTATTCTTAAGGAAAAAGACGTTCTTATTATCACCGATCTTATGATGGGCGGTGATGGTTCAAATGTAGAGGGTGAGATTGGAGAACTCCAGTTATCGGCTATATCTGAAGCAATGAACCAGATGATGGGTGCGGCAGCTACATCTATTTCCACTATGATTGGAGAAAAGGTTGATATTTCGCCGCCAAAAGCATCCGTACTTCAGATGATTGATGATGATCCAAGAGATATTGCCGAATTCCTTACAGGGACTTTTTGTAAGATTTCCTTTAAGATGCAGATTTCTGACCTTGTGGATTCATCTCTTATGCAGTTGTATCCTGTTGATTTTGCCAAGAGTCTGTATGATACCTTTAGTTCAAGCACTAAGGGTAGCTCAGAGCCTACAGCGGCGCAGGGTGCAGCAGCAATGGCTCCGCCACCGGCAGAGATACCGGCTGCTCCTATGCCGGATATGACGACGCAGCCTCAGATGGCAGGACAGCCTCAGATGGGGCAGCCTCAGATGGGGCAGCCTATGATGGGACAGCCAATGATGGCTCAGCCTATGATGCAGATGCCTATGCAGCCGATGATGAATATGAATATTCAGCCGGCTCAGTTCCAGAATTTTGCAGGAGATTCCCCGATATTGTCTACGGGAGAAAACATTGGCATCATAAAGGATGTTCCGCTTGAGGTTACTGTAGAGCTTGGAAGAACAGCTAAGCCTATAGCAGATATATTGGACTTTGCACCGGGCACTATTATAGAACTGGATAAGGTTGCAGGTGAACCGGTTGATGTGCTTGTTAATGGTAAGTTTGTAGCCAAAGGTGAAGTCGTGGTAATTGAAGAAAGCTTTGGTGTTCGTGTAACAGAAATTGTTCAATAAATATACATTGAAGAGAGGGTTTTGAAATGGCCAAAAGTATTCTTGTTAGTGATGATGCTGCATTTATGCGAATGATGATAAAGGATATTCTTTCAAAGAATGGATACAATATTGCAGGCGAGGCAGAAAATGGAGCTATAGCTGTAGAAAAGTATAAAGAGTTGAAACCGGATCTTGTACTTATGGATATTACAATGCCCGAAATGGACGGAATTCAGGCACTTAAAAATATCAAAGCAGCAGATCCAAATGCCAATGTTATCATGTGCAGTGCTATGGGACAGCAGGCAATGGTAATTGAAGCTATTCAGGCCGGGGCAAGAGATTTTATTGTTAAACCGTTTCAGGCAGACAGAGTATTAGAAGCAGTTAAGAAGGTAATAGGATAAATGACACTTAATTCTGTAGCTCAGTTTTTAACTGTACTGGTGATATTTATTGCAGTACTTATTATTACTTATTTTACCAGCAGGTGGATTGCTAAATATCAGAAAACTCAAAGCATTGGTGGCAATATTGAAATTCTTGAAACTGCAAGAATTTCTAATTCCGCTTATATTCAGATTACCAGAATAGGAGAGAAATATATTGCATATGCAGTAAGTAAAGACACTGTAACAAAGCTTACAGATTTGTCTTTAGAGGAGCTTCAAATCAAAGATGTATCTGCTGAGGTTGAAAATAAGAGCTTTAAAGATGTCCTGGAACTTCTGAAAAAACAAAAGCAGTAAAAATTTACGGCAGGAGTCAGAAGTATGGATGAGATGAGGGAGAGAAAAAACAAACTTAAAAAATTATGGAACAGAGTCATTTCGATGGCTCTTCTTTCTGTTGCTATGATAACATTTCTCTTCATAGCTATTCCTTTACAAACAAATGCTACCTATAACGAAGCAACCTACATTGACGATACAACACCTACAGATCCTACTATAGACAACTATGAATCTCATGTAGGTGAAGACAATGAGAGAACAAATATAACAGGTCCCGGAACCTCCAATGATCCGGAAGATCTCAAAGAACTTAATATCGCTAATACGGTTACTGTAACCTATGATAATGGAAATGGTACGATAAACGGAGCTTTGCGTATTCTTATTACGCTCACACTCATTACACTGGCACCTACGCTTCTTGTAATGATGACCTCCTTTACCCGTATCATTATTGTGCTGCATTTTACAAGAACAGCTATAGGTACCCAGACATCGCCACCAAACCAGGTGCTTTTAGGACTTGCTTTATTTTTAACATTTTTTATTATGCAGCCAACATTGACGACAATATACGATAACGCACTGGTTCCTTTTGATCAGGGAGAGATAGATCAGGAAGTATTTCTTGAACGTGCCATGGATCCCATAAGGGATTTTATGTATGGACAGACTCAGACTAAGGACGTGCAGCTATTTATGGATATTGATGGAATGGAGTGGGATGGAGAACTTAATTCAATACCTAATTCGGTTCTTATTCCCAGCTTTATTGTAAGTGAGCTAAGAACAGCTTTTATTATAGGCTTTTTGATATATATTCCTTTTATCATAATAGATATGGTCGTGGCATCAGTACTTATGAGTATGGGTATGATGATGCTTCCGCCGACTACCATTTCAATGCCCTTTAAGATTCTTTTGTTTGTACTGGCAGACGGATGGTCGCTTATACTCGGAAATCTTGTCAGAACCTTTTATTGATTAAAATGACGAAGGAGAATGTTTATGACAGCTGATCAGGTTACTCAGATTATGGGAGAAGCATTGTATTTAATTGTAGTGGTATCGGCACCTCTTTTGCTGGTATCTCTTCTGGTGGGTCTTGTGGTATCAGTGTTCCAGACCGTAACATCTATTCATGAGCAGACTCTTACCTTTGTGCCAAAGATAGTAAGTGTTTTCCTGACACTTATGCTTTTGGGAAACTGGATGATTACCAAACTTACTGATTATATTACTTTATTGTGGGCAGATTTTACCAAGTATATAAAGTAGGGACCTGCTTATGATTAATTACACTTTTACCTATGGTGAACTTGAGACTTTTTTACTCATATTTGTCCGTGTATCCTGTTTTATATTTATTGTACCCTTTATAGGAAATAGAGCAGTGCCAAATACTGTTAAAATAGGTTTTTCTCTTATTATTACTTTTTTGCTTTTTGATAATGTTCCCAGGGGAGTATTGGATTATAACACAATTTTTGGGTATACGGTTATTGTGTTGAAGGAAGCCATAACTGGGTTTTTGATAGGATATTCATTTATGATATGCACTTATATAGTCTCTTTTGCGGGACAGATAGTGGATATGCAGGTGGGACTGTCAATGGTATCTATGTTTGATCCGTCTTCAAATCAACAGATAACAATTACGGGTGCAATGTATCAGCAGGTATTAACGGTAATGCTTATAATCAGTGGCATGTATCAATATATATTCAGGGCCTTTGCAGATTCATATACATTGATACCAATTAATGGAGCCGTATTTCATACAGACAGGCTGATTGAATCTACGTTGAGTTTTTTGACGGCTTACATTGTTATTGGCTTTAGAATATCCATGCCGGTTTTTATTGTGACTTTGATTTTGAATGTTATTCTTGGTGTTTTGGCTAAGGTGTCTCCTCAGCTTAATATGTTTGCGGTTGGTATGCAGATAAAGGTATTGATTGGTCTTGGTATATTGTATCTGACTTCTAATATGCTTTATGGTGCATCGGATTTTATTTTTAACCAAATGAAGATTTTGCTTACGGATTTTGTAAGCAGTATGGTGGCTTAATGGATTGCAATTTAGAAATGTTGAGAAAACCTTTAATTGAATATGATCTTCAGTTTTTTGCCAAGGATGGACCGGGTGGTGAGAAAACAGAAGAACCTACATCAAAAAAGAAGCAGGATGCCAGAAATGACGGTAATGTTGCCAATAGTAATGAGGTTAATAATGCAGCTTCGTTAATGATCTTTTTTGTGCTGATTGCGGTTTATCACCAAAATATGGCCGACAGGATTCTTGCTATTTTCAGGAATGTATATAATCAGATACCGGAATATATAGTAATGTACGATGGATATGTGCCTACTAAGGCCATGCAGACAATGGTGGGACAGATTCTGATAAATGTTTTGATAATATCCCTTCCCTTTATGGCACTTGCTCTTATAGTAGGACTTATTTGTAATATAGTGCAGGTTGGGTGGAAGATTACTACAAAACCTCTTAAACCTAAATTTAGTAAATTAAATCCCATTAAAGGATTTAAAAATATGTTTTCAGTAAAAAAGATATTTGAACTTGTAAAGTCTTTATTGAAATTGGTTCTTCTTTTTGGAGTAATTTATTCTTATGTTTCCGGGTTGGATGAATCTATTTTTCTTTTATATGATATTTCCCTTGGCCAATCCATTGAAACGATGGGTGTGATTCTGGTTAATATCGGAATAAGAATAGCAGCCTGGTATGTTCTTATAGCAGCGGCAGATGTGGCATACACAAGATATAAGCATCATGAAGATTTGAAGATGACCAAGCAGGAGGTAAAAGACGAATATAAGAATACTGAAGGAGATCCTCAGATAAAGAGTAAACAGAAACAGCGAATGATGGAAGCTTCCAGAAGGCGTATGATGCAGAATCTTCCTCAGGCTGATGTAGTTATTACAAACCCTACTCATTATGCAGTAGCTATTTTATATGAGGCTGATAAATATGAAGCTCCCAGAGTTATTGCCAAAGGTGAGGATTATCTGGCTCAGAAGATAAAAGAAGTAGCAAAAGAAAATGATATTGAAATAGTTGAAAATAAACCCCTTGCAAGAATGCTTTACGCAACGGTAGAAGTAGGTGAATTTGTACCACCCGAGTTATACAAGGCAGTAGCAGAGGTTTTGGCCTTTGTTTATCATCTTAAAGGGAAAGTGTAAAAATATAAAATTATTATTACTTTTTAGACTAAAAGCTAGTAAAGACGTGCGATTTATCGTAAAGTTATGTTATAATTAATTATGGGAAGGGGGAGTCATATGAATAGTAAAGTCATTAATCGTGTATATGACTATGGCGTAGCTGTATATGTAATTGCGGCTATTGTTATGCTCATTATCCCTATCCCTAACTGGCTGATGGATATGCTTTTGGCATTTGACCTTATGTTGTCATTTATTATCCTTTTTACCTGTATGTACACGACAGAAGTTTTGGCCATGTCTAACTTTCCTACAATCTTACTTCTTACAACAATTTTCCGTATTGCACTTAACGTTTCCTCCACAAGACTGATTCTTACTTCTGGTGATCCCGGTGAAGTTATTCAGGTATTTGGTGAATTCGTTGGTGGCGGTGATCTGATAGTCGGTATTATCGTATATCTGATTTTGCTGATAGTACAGTTCATGGTAATCAACAAAGGTTCTGAAAGAGTAGCGGAAGTAACTGCAAGATTTACTCTTGATGCCATGCCCGGTAAACAGATGGCGATAGACGCGGATTTAAATACCGGAGCCATTGATGATGCGGAAGCTAAGAGAAGAAGAGATAAAATTCAGGAAGAATCAAGCTTTTTCGGTGCCATGGATGGTGCTTCAAAATATGTTAAAGGAGATGCTACGGCCGGTCTTGTAATTACCGGAGTCAATATCGTTGGCGGTATTGCCATGGGTATGTTAAGACAGGGGCTTGAAATAGGAGAAGCTGTTGATAAATATACTATTTTGACTATGGGTGATGGTCTGGTAAGTTCCATTCCTTCACTACTTATATCTTTATCAACAGGTATTCTGGTTACAAAGGGTTCAAAAGAGGCAGATTTTGGTCATGTACTTATCGATCAGCTCTTTGGATCTGATAAAGTTCTTTATCTTGTTGGTGCGGTTCTTGCCGTACTAGGTATCCTTACACCGCTTCCGACACCTATATATGTTGGAATAGGAGCTCTGGTTATCATTGTTGGCAGATTAAATGCCAAGACCATGGGCGAGAGTCAGATAGAGGAGGAAACTCAGGAAGAGGAAGCTCAGGAAGCAGAGGCTATCAGACAACCTGAGAATGTTACAACCCTTCTTCAGGTGGATCCTATTGAACTGGAATTTGGTTATGGAATCATACCACTGGCTGATGTTAATCAGGGTGGTGACCTTCTTGACAGAGTAGTTATGATTCGAAGACAGATAGCCCTTGAGCTTGGTACGGTAGTTCCTATAATCCGTCTTCGTGATAATATTCAGCTTAATCCTAATCAGTACATAATCAAGATCAAAGGTATTCAGGTAAGTGACGGGGAAATTCTTTTTGATCACTATATGGCCATGAATCCCGGACATGTAGAGGAGGAAATCACAGGTATTCCTACTTATGAACCTTCATTCCACCTGCCGGCTATCTGGATTACGGAAAGTCAGCGTGAAAGAGCAGAAAGTCTTGGCTATACGGTTGTAGATCCTCCTTCAATAATAGCAACACATTTGACAGAGATTATAAGAGAGCATATTTCAGAGCTTCTTACCAGACAGGATGTACAGAATCTTGTGGATAATCTTAAGGAAAACAATAGCGCACTTGTAAGTGAGCTTGTTCCAAATCTCATGGGACTTGGTGAAATTGAAAAGGTATTGCAGAACCTTCTTAAGGAAGGCATATCCATAAGAGATCTGGTTACTATATTTGAAACTCTTGCAGACTATGCACCTTCAACAAGAGATTCGGATATTCTTACGGAATATGTAAGGCAGAGCTTAAAGAGAGCTATTACAAATAAGTTTTTCCCTATGGGAGAAACTACAAGTGTACTTACTCTTGATCCAAAGGTTGAACAGGAAATCATGGGTGCCGTTAAACAAACGGAAACGGGGGCTTATTTAACCCTTGATCCTGCACGAACTAAGGCTATTCTTAAAGCTACAGGAGATCAGATAAAGAAATTGGAGGATGCAGGCAGGATCCCAATTATCATGACATCTCCTATAGTAAGAATGTATTACAAGAGAATGACGGAGGACTACTATAAAGATTTGATTGTTATTTCTTATAACGAAGTAGATTCATCAATCGAACTGCAATCAATCGGAATGGTAACAGCATAATATGATAATAAAAAAGTTTACGGGGAAAACTGAAAACGAAGCAACAGAGATTGCAAAAAAGGAACTGGGTCAGAATATCGTTATTATGAATGTCAGACCGGTTAAAAAAGAAGGCTTTTTTTCCTTTCTTAAACCTCAGCGAATGGAAATTACCGTGGCGCTGGAGGAGGAAACCGAAAAGGCTGAATCTGTTGTTGTTAAACCAAAGGCATATACACCTCGTCCTGCAAACACTGAGTATGCCGGAAACGTGAGGGATGAATATGCTCCTTCCGGAGGCGGAATAGGGGATAAACTTGTGGAGGCCACAGCCAACGGCACTTTACCTCCTTTAAAGGTTTCTCTTAAAGATAAGCCTTCTGTAAAAAATGATGAGAGTCACGTTATAGAGGAGAAGCTTGATAACCTTCATTCTCTTTTGGAACAGAATATTTTAAAACCTGAAAAGGAAATTTCTGAGATAAAAAATGACAATGAGGCTAAAGAGTCCACAACCATCGGAAAAAGTCCTATTTCAGATGAAACTATGTCTTTTATAAAACTCTTATATAATACTTTGCTTGAAAATGAAGTGGATGAGAAATATGCCAATCAGCTAACTGATGAACTTGAAAAAATAGCAAAACCCAATCTTCCTTTTGAATATACTTTAGCAAATGTATATCAGAAAATGGTTCTCAAATTTGGAAAATCAGAGACCATTAATGAAGATAATGACGGACCTATGGCGGAAATATTTATAGGACCGACTGGTGTAGGTAAAACTACCACCATTGCCAAGCTGGCATCGGATCTTTATCTGAACAAGAAGAAAAAAGTAGCACTTCTTACAATCGATACTTACAGAATAGCTGCTGCCGAACAGCTTAAAACCTATGCTTCCATCATGGAGACACCTTTCAGGGTTATATATACCCTTGAAGAAATGAAGCAGGCATTGGATGATTTTAGTGATTATGATTATTTAATGATAGATACAGCGGGCTACTCCATTCATAATGATGAGCTCAAAAAAGCCACCAATGATTTTATAGAGGTGGTTAAAGAAAATATGGATTACGAAAACTTCCTTGTACTTAGTGCAACCACTAAATACCGTGATTTAAAAGAAATAGTGGATTGTTATTCAGACATGGTTGATTACAAGCTCATTTTTACCAAAATGGACGAAACATATTCTGCCGGAAACTTATATAACATCAGATTATATACGGGAGCGCCTATGTCTTATATAACAAACGGACAAAATGTTCCTGATGATATTGAAATATTTGATGCACAAAAGTCAGTTAAGAGTTTACTTGGCGGAGCAAACAGAGAAAAAGGTAATTGATGTATGGACCAGGCTCAACAGCTCAGAAATATAATAAAAAATGAAAATACCCCACAGAGGCCATTGGCGAGAGTTATAACGGTTACCAGTGGAAAAGGTGGTGTGGGTAAGTCCAATGTGGCCATAAATCTTGCTATTCAGTTTAGAAAAATGGGTCAGAGAGTAATTATCCTGGATGCTGATTTTGGACTTGCCAATATTGAAATTATGTTTGGAACCGTTCCAAAGCATAATTTAAGCGATCTGATATATCAGGGAAAAAATATTAAGGATGTAATAACCTGGGGACCTATGGATGTGGGATTTATATCCGGAGGTTCAGGAATATCGGGAATGTATAACCTTAGCCGGGATTATCTGGTTTATATTATAGTAAACCTTGCTGAATTGGATGCAATAGCCGATACTATTATTATAGATACAGGCGCAGGAATATCCAACGCAGTTATGGAATTCCTTGTAGCCAGTGGCGAGATAATACTTGTAACAACTCCTGAACCTACTTCGATTACAGATTCCTATTCACTTTTGAAAGCCCTTAATCAGTATCCGAGGTTTTCAAAAGATAATACTGTTATAAAAGTTGTTTCCAATAAGGTCACAACTGATGAGGAAGGGCAACAGCTGTTTAACAAATTAAATGCGGTGGTTGCAAGATATCAAAAGCTTCCGCTTACATATCTGGGGGCAATACCTCAGGATCAGTATCTTGCAAGAAGTGTTATGCAACAGACACCTGTTTCTATTCAATATCCAAATGCCAGATCCACAAAGGCATTTGAAAGTATAGCAGGGGCATTGTCCGGAAAAGGGGCTGTAGAAATAAAACCAAGAGGTATGGCGGCCTTTTTTTCACATATCATTACAGGCAGAAAGCTTAGCAGTACAACGGCAGGTGGTTCAAATCAGACAGCCTCTGCCAATAATACATAAATTTAAGGAGCTTAAATGTTAGCAGACTACTTAACAGTGGGGAGTAAAGTAGAACTAAAGGCGGTTGACAGAATGTGGATGCAGGATGATCCGGAGTCAACACGTATCTACTTTAGCAAATTAAATGGGGTTTTATCAGAAGATAGGATAGAAATACTTATGCCCATGATTCAGGGAAAACTTGTACTTCTTCCGGTCAATGTTCAGTACAACCTCTGTTTTTACAGTAAAAACGGGTTGATGCAATGCTATGCAAAGGTTGTTGACCGTTATAGAAGCAACAATGTTTATCTTGCTGTGCTCGAGCTTACCAGTAATCTTACAAAACTCCAGCGAAGAGAATATTACAGATTCAGCTGCGCTTTGGAACTAAGGACAAGAGCGTTTTCTGAAGAAGAGATAAAGGCGGTTCAAAACAATTGGAATTTTCTTGTAAACAAAGAAAAACCTCTTCAAAGAGCTGTAATAGTAGATATCAGCGGAGGAGGCCTTAGATTCGTATCTAACTTCCAGTTTGAACAGGGAAGTACGATATATTGCGTATATCAATTGCCTGGTGTAAAAGGCGGAAAAGATTTTGAGATGATTTCAAGTGTACTGATGGTACAGGAGCTTGAAAACAGACCGGGTTTATTTGAACATCGCATAAAATATTTGCACATTGACGAAGATGCCAGAGAAGATATTATACATTTTATCTTCGATGAGGAACGAAAAATCAGAAAGAAGCAATCATAATTATGAAAAAAATTCTTATTATTGATGACTCTGCACTTATGAGAACAGTACTTAGTGATATTATTAACTCAGATTCTAGATTCCATGTTGAAGAAACGGCAAAGGATGGAGTTGAAGGACTTGAACTTCTTAAAAAGAAGTCCTATGACGCGGTGGTACTTGATGTAAATATGCCACGTATGGACGGCATAACTCTTCTTAAGGAGATTCAGAGGAATAATATACGAACCAAAGTTATGATGGCAAGTACCGATACAAAGGAAGGTGCCAAAGTAACAATGGATGCTTTGGAACTTGGAGCACTTGATTTTGTTCATAAGCCTGACAGAGCCTCTGCCTGCAGAGAAGCAGATTTCAGCGATCAGCTTCTTAATACTTTGGCGGCGGTAGCAGAAAGCCGAACTGTCGGAACAGCTTTTAGGCCTGTTTCGTCAGAAGAAAGAAAGGCATCTCAGAAGGTGGTTGAACTTGTTAGCAGATCTGCTCATAAAGTTACTGGTAATAAGATAGTTGCATTGGCCAGTTCCACTGGTGGTCCAAGAGCGCTTCAGTCTGTTATTCCTAAACTTCCTAAAAACTTAAAAGCTCCTGTCGTTTTGGTCCAGCATATGCCACAAGGCTTCACAGCTTCTCTTGCAGAGAGACTGGATTCCTTAAGTGACATACATGTAAAGGAAGCAAAGGAAGGGGACGTAATAGAGGCAGGTACTGTATATATTGCTGCAGGCGGTAAGCATATGCATATCAAAACTGCAGGGGGAAGACATACCATCTATTACAAAGACGGACCTACTCGTGAGGGCGTAAGACCTTGTGCAAACTTTATGTATGAATCACTGATGGATTCGGATTTTGATGAAGTTGTATGTGTGGTACTTACTGGAATGGGCGCTGACGGTACTGAGGGTATCAAGAATCTGGAGGGAAAGAAAAAAGTTCATGTGATTGGGCAGGATGAGGCAACCTGTACTGTGTACGGAATGCCAAAATCGGTTGCGGTTGCTGGGCTTGTAGATCAAGTTGTCCCTTTGGATAATGTAGCTCAGGAAATAATAATAAACGTCGGCGTAAAATAAAGGAACATCCGGCCTTCTATTTTATGTCAGACTGGACTAAATATTCTAAACAGAAATGACGATATATAGTTTAGAGTTTTTTGTCTAAGCAAACATTTTATATGGAGGTAAGGATATATGGATGTTTCTCAGTATCTTGGAGTCTTTCTTGATGAGGCAAAGGAGCATATTCAGAATCTTAATGACAGTATTATGACTCTTGAAGATGATCCCGGCAATGAAGATTGTGTCAATGAAATCTTTAGAGCTGCCCATTCTATGAAAGGTATGGCAGGCACAATGGGTTATACTCGAATGCAGAATTTAACCCATGATATGGAAGATGTTTTTTCAGATGTACGTAACGGTACATTGAAATTCGATTCCAGCATGACAGATACCTTATTCCAATGTCTGGATGCAATTCAAGCTTATGTCGATAATATCGAATCAACTCAGGATGAAGGTACAGAGGATAATGCTCACCTTATTCAGGCTCTTGCAGATATCAGAGCCGGAAAAAGCGGCGGAGCAGCACCTGCTGCACCTGCAGCTTCTGCACCTGCTGCACCTGCAGCAAGTAGTACCGAAGAAGCTGATCCCGGTAAAAAAACATTTAAAAACATCAAACTTGACCCTGCAATTAAAACTACTTTGGAAGATGCTGTAAAGGGTGGCAAAAAGCTTTACGGTGTTGATGTGAAGGTACAGGAGTCATGTATTTTAAAAGCAGCAAGAGCTTTCCTTGTGTTTAAAGGAATAGAAGAAATCGGCGAAATTGCCGTTTCAGATCCTTCCGCACAGGATATAGAAGATGAGAAATTTGAATTTGAGTTTTCACTGGTTGTAATTACTGATTCCGATCCTAATCAGATCAGAAACATAGTAATGGGTGTTTCCGAAATAGAAGACTGTGAAGTGGCTGATTTTGATCCATCAGCTGCAAAATCGACTGATGATAAGGAAGAAGCACCGGCTGCAGAAAGTGCTCCGGCCCCGGCCCCTGCTCCTGCAGCAAAACCGGCTCCTGCTCCTGCAGCAAAGCCTGCAGAAGCTAAAAAGGATGTGGCACCGGCTGCAGCAGGTGGAAAAAAACCTGCAGGGAAACCGGTTGTTAACCAGACAATTCGTGTTGGTATAGATAAGCTGGATGTTCTCATGAACCTTGTAAGTGAGCTTATTATCGCCAAAAACTCACTTATTTCAGCAGCTAACAGCTCAGGAATGACAAATGGTGCTGTAAATGAACAGATTGAATATCTTGAAAGTGTAACCACAAATCTTCATGAATCAGTCATGAAGGTAAGAATGGTACCTATCGAGAGTGTATTACAGAAATTCCCACGTATGATCCGTGATCTTAACAAGTCACTTGGCAAGCAGATGGAGCTGACAATGACCGGTGAAGATACTGAAATGGACCGTACCGTTGTTGATGAAATCGGTGATCCTCTTATGCATCTTCTCAGAAACAGTGCAGACCATGGTATTGAATCTGCGGAACTTCGTGCTGAGAGAGGTAAACCTGCAGCAGGTCAGATTTTCCTTCATGCTTTCCAGGATGGTAACAGTGTTGTTATCGAGGTTGGCGATGATGGTAATGGTATTGATGCAGAAGCGGTTAAGAAGAGAGCTATTGAGAAAGGTGTAATCACTCAGGAACAGGCTGATACAATGACTGAGAAACAGGCCGTTGAGCTTTTGTTCCATCCCGGATTCTCTACAGCCAAGGTTGTATCTGAAATATCCGGAAGAGGTGTTGGCCTTGATGTAGTTAAATCCAAGGTTGAATCCCTTAGTGGTGAAGTAGATGTTAAGACCAAGCTTGGAGAAGGCTCAACCTGGACAATAAGACTTCCTCTTACACTTGCAATTATTCAGGCTCTCATGGTTGTTATCGGCGGAGAAAAATATGCTATTCCGTTGGATGCAATTCAGAGTATCGAAGATGTATCACCTAAGGATCTTAAATTTGTTGAAAATAAAGAAGTTATTAATCTTCGTGGCATTGTAACTCCTATAGTCAGACTTAATGAAGTGCTGGATATTGACAGCACAAGAGAAGAAGAAGAGGATCTTATAGTTGTTATAACAAAGAAGGGTGACAAGCTCTTTGGATTTGTTATAGATGAACTTATGGGACAGCAGGAAATCGTTATCAAGCCTCTCGGAAAGTACATCAATAAGTGCAAGATGATAAGTGGTGCAACAATCCTTGGCGATGGCGAAATCGCTCTTATTCTTGATACTAACCAGCTTGTTTGATTCATAGTAAAGGAGATAATGCAATGAATGAACTTAGAGACAACACCGATAACGGCGAACTTATACAGTTTATCGTTATAAGACTTGGAGATGAGTCTTATGGAATTGATATAAGATATATTGATAATATTGTAAGAATGCAGCAGATTACCCGTGTACCTCAGGTTGCAGATTATCTTAAAGGCGTTATCAATATTCGAGGCGAAATTGTTCCTGTCATGAGCCTTAGGCGTAAGATGGGAATTGAAGATGATGAAATAACCGATAAGACAAGAATTATTATCTTAAAGACTTCGGATGGTGATCTTGTCGGAATTATAGTAGATCAGGTTAATCAGGTTCTTACACTCAGCACAACCAACATTGAAAAAATTGGTTATGACAGCAAGAGTAAGGAAAAGAAAAATACATTTATCAGTGGTGTAGGTCATCATGAAAATGGACTTGTTTCCATTTTGGATCTTAATACTGTGGAAATGGATTCGTCAGAGAAGAAGGAAAACGCGTAAGATTTTTCTAACAGGAGGGAGTAGAACTTGGGTAAATTAAGCTTTGATGAGTTATCCAGTCAATATTTTGACGTCCTAAAAGAAATAGGAAATATTGGCGCAGGTAATGCTACTACAGCGCTTGCTCAGATGATGGGTGGTAAGATTGATATGTCTGTTCCACAGGTACGACTTCTTGATTTTAAAGATGTTGGCGATATGATGGGCGGCGCAGAACAGATAATGGCCGGTATATATCTTAAGGTTGAAGGAGATATTGACGGCAGTATAATGTTCCTTTTGGAACAGAATTCTGCAAGACATCTTGTAAGCAAAATGATGATGCAGGAAGAAACAGGCAGTGATGAGCCACTTGATGAAATACAAATGTCAGCGCTAAAGGAGGTTGGAAATATTATTGCCGGTTCTTATCTGAATTCTCTTTCTCAGATGACCGGACTTAAGATGATTCCATCAGTTCCTTATCTTGCCATAGATATGGCAGGAGCCATCCTTAGTGTTCCGGCAATAGAGTTTGGCGTCATGGGTGATAGTATGCTGCTGATCGAAACACAGTTTTTTGATGAAGTTAAGTTAAGTGGTTATTTTATACTTCTACCTGATTTGGATGGCTATGGTAAAATCCTGAAAGCTCTGGGTATAAGTGATATCAATCTTTAATAAATTAAAGGAGCGACATAATGAGTCAGATTATTAAGGTTGGAATGGCCGATCTGAATATTTGTGTTAGTCCTGATGGTATCACTACACTCGGACTAGGTTCTTGCGTAGGAATTGCTATCAGGGATCCGGTTACCAAGATTGGTGGCCTGGCACATATTATGCTACCGGATTCAAAGGAAATCAAAAATAACAGTAATATACCAAAATTTGCCGATACAGGAATTGAAGAGCTTGTTAAACAAATGATCGCAAAGGGTGCCAGCAAGCAGCGAATGGTTGCAAAGATTGCCGGCGGTGCACAGATGTTTGCTTTTCAAAGTGCTAATAACAGTATGCGTGTTGGTGACAGGAATGTAGAAGCTTCACTAAAGAAACTTAAGGAATTAAATATTCGTGTTCTCGCTCAGGATACTGGTGATTCTTATGGTAGAACGGTAATATTTTATCCCGAAACCGGAGATTATGTGATTAGGGCGGTTGGAAAGCCTGAGAAAGTCATATGAAGATCGGAAAAGAAACAAATAAAATCAAACTGATTACCCCTTTTGTAATGCTGTGTGGTACGGCGATAATATCCATTCATACATACCTGCAGCATTTCAAAATCGGTGATTGGCTCATAATAGTACTTGGTTCGGCAGTTCTTTTTCTCATAATAGGTGCAATACTTGAAAAGATGATTTCTTATTTTATGAGAGTCAATCAGGAAAAAGAAGATGCCGAAAGGGCTGCAGCAGAGGCTGAAGCAGAGGCTTTGGCCCAGGAAGCAGAAAATCAGGAAATTGAAGATGAACAAAGAAATGTTGATGTATAAGTTTCCTGAAATAAATCAAACTTATTTGGGGTGTGTTTGACTATGGATGAAGCAGGCAAGAATAAGTTATGGAATACATATAGGGAAAATAAAACACCGGAGCTGAGGGAGCAGATTATTTTGGAATATGCTCCTTTGGTTAAGCTCGTTGCAGGCAGACTCAGTATGTATCTGGGGTTCAATGTTGAGTATGATGATCTTGTAGGCTACGGTATTTTTGGACTTATTGATGCAATCGATAAGTTTGATCTGATGAAGGATGTAAAGTTTGAAACCTATGCAAGCCTTCGTATTCGTGGTGCAATTCTTGATCAGATAAGAAAGATGGATTGGATTCCCCGTACTGTTCGTCAGAGACAGAAAAAAATCGATGCTGCAATAAAGGAGATTGAGAAGGACGGCGGACATGTGGCAACAGATGCTGAAATAGCCCAGAAACTTGATATTTCAGACGATGAATATCAGAACTGGCAAAATCAGATGAAGGTTACCAATGTCGTTTCTCTTAATGAATTCATGGATCAGGGCAGTGATATTCCTGAGGATGAAAATAATCACAGTGCAGGATTCATAAAACCTGAAGAAGCAATCGAAAAGGATGAGCTTAAAAAGATGCTTGCTGAAGCTCTTGAACTTCTTACTGATAAAGAGAAAAAAGTTATTCTTCTTTATTATTATGAAGAGCTGACCTTAAAGGAAATCAGTAATGTTCTTGAGGTTTCAGAATCCAGAGTTTCACAGCTTCATACAAGAGCACTTCAAAAAATGAGAACTAAATTAGGAGATTATCTGGGCATACTTAATAATTTATAATTTTATTAAAACTATATAGAGGGATTGTATATGAATGGGTATTTTCAACTGGTAATAACTGATGCTGGAACCGGAATCAAGGTATTTGCGCCGACTGATGGCGGGATAGCTTTGCAAACAGGGGATGTTCGGGATTATCTTGATGCCCATAAAATTGAATATGATCTCGTAATAATAAATGATGCTGTAACAAAAGCTGAGGGAAGCATTGTTGTGTTCAGTCAGGCCAAAATTTTGCCTGAAAGGGAATCCTGCACAATAAATGTTTCCAAGGATAAAATGCTTGTTACAGCATATTTTTATGCTCCATCACAAGGAGCAGAACTTATGACCGAGGCAGAGGTAATAAAAGATCTTGCTTACAGGAAGATTGTTTATGGCATAAAAAAGGAAAATATTGCAGCCTTTTTTGCCAATAGACAGTATTGTACTGAAATAGTCCTGGCGGAGGGTGATCCTGTAAGGGAAGGCCATGATGCAAAACTGGAATATCATTTTACTTTAAATCTTCATGCAAAGCCTACATTAAATGAAGACGGCAGTGTGGATTATAAAAAACTTAATCTTATTACCAATGTAAAGGAAGGGGATATTCTGGTTACTCATCATCCTGAAGATAAAGGTGATCCCGGAAAAGACGTCTATGGTAATCCTGTAAGACCTCATAATGTAAAACCTACATATATTAAATATGGAAAAAATACTGTCCTTTCTGAAGATAAACATACTCTTACTGCTGCAAGTTCAGGCCATGTCACGGTAAAAGAAGGCAAGGTGTCAGTTTCGGATGTCATCACTTTGCAGAATGTGGATGTGGCTACAGGTAATATTGAATATGAAGGCAGCGTTGAGGTTGCCGGAAATGTGGCAACGGGATTTAGTATTAATGCCGGAGGCAATGTTCATGTAAAAGGTTCTGTAGAAGGTGCTAGTATTAAAGCGGGTTCTGATGTTATACTAGAAAGAGGTATTAATGGCATGGGCCGCGGCGAGATAGATGCCGGAGGCAATCTTGTTACCAAATTTATAGAAAATGCCAAGGTCACAGCCAGAGGAAGTATAACCTCTGAAGCTATAATGCATTCTACAGTTGCATCTGGAACAGAAGTTAATGTTTCCGGTAAAAAGGGTTTTATTGCAGGCGGTAAGGTTAGTGCAACCAATCGCATTTCCGCAAAGGTTCTGGGATCTGAAATGGGTGCCAGTACACAAATTGACGTGGGGGCAGACCCTACGGTAAAGGTAAGGCTTAAGGAACTTCAAAAGTCTATCGCAACTATTCAAAAGAATATGGAAAATATTAAGCCTACTTTGGAAAGTATTACAGTTAAAGTTAAACAGGGAGTTAAGTTCACACCGGAGCAGCTTAAGTATGCTCAGCAGCTTATTGCCACCAACAAGCAGCTTACTCAGAAGCTTGAGGAAGATACTACGGCTTATACGGATCTTCAGGAACAGCTTGCAGATACAGGTAAGGCAGAAGTTGTAGTTGAGGAAAATGCATATCCGGGAACCGTTGTCAGTATTGGGGAATTGTCAATGGTAGTGAAAAAAATCATAAAATATAGTAAATTTGTTATTAGAGATGGAGATGTAAGGCTGGATTCGTTATAATATAATTAACATGGTGCTCTTATTTGGGGAGAAGGAGGGCTTGTTATGTCGATTAATCGTATTGATTTTCAGGGGACAATTTTAAGATCCGGGGATGTGGCGCAGCATGCTGGACAGGATGCAAGTAAAGTTGCTGTGGACCATAATAATTTTGCTGAGCAATTCACACGAGAAATTGATGAAAAGGCTACTTCTGTAAACGAGACCAATAAAACAGAGCAACAGGAAGAAAAGTTCGATGCCAAGGAAGAAGGCAAGAACAAATATTATAGTGACGAGAAGGAAAAAGAAAAAAAGAAAAAGCAGGATGATGAGTTAAGCAAAGGTTTTGCCGGAAAGTCAGCTCAGGAGCTTGAGAAAATGGCAGGCAATATGATTACCAGGGATGGTAAACATATTCAACTTGATTTATCCTCCGGTTTTGACTTTAAGATTTAGAAAAGGTTATGGGTGGAGTAGTATGATAAGCATTACAGAGATCGTTCTGATTGTTATTGGAATTGCGGCTCTTGTGGCCGGATATCTCATCCCTGTAGGGAGAGAAATTGATGAAGAACAAAAAAGACTCATTGAACAAGAGGTTGATGAGTCTATTCGTTATGCTATAAATAATTCAAGAAATAAAATAGATGATATGGTGGATGATTCGGCAGAGGAAAGCATTAACAAAATGGAAAGAGCTATGGACAGGCTCACCAATGAAAAAATCTCAGCCATAAGTGAATATTCCGATACTGTAATAAATGACATACACAAAAATCATGATGAAGTTGTTTTTATGTATGACATGCTAAATGATAAACATAAAAATCTTACCAGTACGGTTTCCGAAGTTACCAAAAAAGCAGATGAAGCAAGACAGACGGTTCTTGATGCTCAGCTTACCGCGCACGAAGCTGAGGAAGCCGCTGTCAGGATCAGAGAGCTTGAAAAAAACTCCCCCTCCCCTGAAGAAACACTTCTTGCCAACAGCGAAGAAGTAAAGATTTCAGAGGTCAGGGCTCAGCAGGCCAGAGCTCTTGAAAATAAAGTTCAGGAAAAGCTCAATAGGTTAATAAGACCTGACATTACAGCAAATGATGATTCTGAAGATAAAAGTATAAATGAAAAAAATAAGGAAGATATTTCCGGTGGCAAAAATGTAACTTATAAAGAAAATAATTATAATAACCATATTAAAGAAGATAATAAATTTGAAGGTAACGTTCTTCTTGAAAATGCTCCTGTTCTTACAAGAGAAGAGGTTGAAAAAGAAAATACTATCAGAAAAGAAAATATCGGTCAGTCAGCCATCGAAAGACTTAGTAATGCAGTAAACACCAAGCTTCCGGAGCAGAATACACAAGATGATGAAGTAAAAGATTTTAAGGCCCTTCAAAATCTGCCTATTGTTCATGTTATTGAAAATGAGCTGGCAGATAATATAAAAGAATATCTTGATGATGAAGATGATAATGACGATAATCCCGGCGGAGTGGTAAGACCGAGAAGTGATGCTTCCAACCAACCTCAGGCATCTAAGGTTGTTACAATTTCTGAAGCAAAAGAGGAAGTCAGAAAAAAACAGTCTGTTGTTGAAAATGACGAGGATATGGATATTAATCCCTCAGCGCAGAATCGTCAGATTCTGGAAATGCACAAGGCCGGAAAATCTAATATGGTTATTGCCAGAGAACTTGGAGTTGGAATTGGTGAGGTAAGACTTGTTATAGATTTATCCAATAAG
>JAILBM010000101.1 GCA_024680925.1 Butyrivibrio sp. | reverse complement strand
GTTTTGGCTGAATTGCCGTTGTACCCATCGTATATTAAAGCGGGATCACAGCAAAGCTGTCTGAGCTTCATAAGTTCTGCAAGGACCATAATCTTACCCTGAAGAAATTCTTCATCACTTTGATGTTCAAGCATCATCTTTAATCTCTGGAGGTGTGCTTTATACAAATCCTGTTGCTCATTTTCAAGACGTGCACAGATGGTTTCCTCTATTTTTTCCGGAAGATCCTTTAATACATCCTGTTTAAGTCGTCTTAAAATAAATGGTGATATAAGCCTCTTAAGATGCTGGGTAGTTATTTCATCTTTATCCTGGACGACAGGGGTCTCTATAGTCTGTTTAAAATATGAGTAGTTATATAAAAATCCGGGCATAATGTAATCAAAAATGCTCCATAATTCACTTAACCTATTTTCGATAGGTGTTCCGGTCAGGGCAATTTTAAAGTCTGCTTTAATAAGTTTGGCTGCTTTGGAAGCCTGAGTTCCGGGGTTTTTGATAAACTGGGCTTCATCCAGTACCTGGCACTTAAAGGAGAGGTCTTTGTATAAGTCGATATCTCTTCTTAAAAGGTCATAGGATGTTATTATAACATCTGTTCCTTCTTCGCTTAGCTCTGATAAAATTCTTTCTCTGTCTACCCTGAAACCTGTGGCTATTTCGCTTTTAAGAGAGGGGGTAAATCTTTTTATTTCATTTTGCCAATTGTATATTAAGGAAGCAGGACAAACTATAAGAGATACTGAGTGATTTTCTTTATTTTCTTCTTTTTCTGACAAAATAAAGGAAAGCACCTGTAGCGTTTTGCCAAGTCCCATGTCGTCTGCAAGTATTGCACCAAAGCCATTGGCATTAAGGGTTTTTAACCATTTAAAGCCGTCTTTTTGGTAGTCCCGCATTATTTTTACCAACGAATTCGGAACCTGATATTCTTTAGAAGAAGCTTCATCCATTTCACGGATTAGATTTTTGAAATCATTATTTTTTTCAAAAAGGAGATAATCCATGTCCTCTTCAAAGGAATCAAGATAGAGAGCTCTGTATTTTGGCAGGGCAAACTGCCCTTTCATAATGTCATCGGCAGAAATATGAAGACCGTCCTGAAGTGCTACAAGGGCTTTTAGATCATTGTCATTTAATTGGAGTACATCACCGTTTTTTAACCTGTAATATTTCTTTTTCCTGTCATATCTGGAGAGAATCATGGCAAGCTCTTCATTTGTCATGTCACTTGGAACAAGGGACAACTCAAGAAGATTTGAAGAAAAGGATACCCCTATATGTATAGCTGACATATGGACTATGTTGGCTTCATGGATATTCTCTGAAAGATAAACTTCTCCAAGTTCCCGAAGTTCCGGGATTTTTTCGGCTATAAATGTATATATTTTATTATCATCACCCTGCAGAGCCATCAGTGTATCACTTATCTTTTTGTCAAAAAAGGTTGAAATCTTTGCTGTTGTTTCTTTTTCGGCAGGCAGATTTCGTCCTGCGGCCTGATGTACATCTTCAAAGAGGTGAAAAGTGCTTTGAGCATAGACTGCCTGTAGATCGCAGGTTATGGTGTCTGACTCGGGTTTGTCAAGATAGATGCGTATTTCCGGCAGCTCCGGTATCCATTTATCCGGATCGAAATTATTGTAGATAATATGCATATATTGCTTTAGAACAGGCAGAAGACCGGTGGTGAGAAGACTTAAGTCATTGTTACTGATAAAACGCTCTCTGTCATTCAGGCGTCTGTTGTTAAAACGTATAAAGGGCATAAGAGATTCTATATCCTCAAGTCTTATTCTGTGGATGGTCTGGCCTGTTATAAAATACGCACTGTTATAACTTTCGAACATTTCTATATCCGAGAGTTTGAAATACATACCGTTTTCGGTTCCGTTAAAAGTAATCTCTATTTCAGGCATATCATAGGTTATTCTTGCAGGATGTTCATAGGTATTGCCTTTTCGGAAGTCATCTACGCAAAAATAAAATGTGCTATCTAAAATATTGTCAAAAAAATCATCGATTTCATGTCCTGTCAGCTCTATTTGCTTTCTGATGACAGATGGAACTGCAGATAAATCACTTCCTCGGTAAAAAGATCGTTCCTGCCTTGAAATTCTCTCTTTGTAATAGCTTGAGAGAAATCTTATAAGGTTTTGGGAGGTTTCATCAAAGGATGAAAAAGTATGTACGAAAGTAAGCTCTTTTCCATAGCTGTAGTTTTCGTTTTTGTTTATATTATTAAGAAATTCGGGAATGTCCTTAATGCAATAATCCCTGCTACCTGCACGGCCGATATTAAAGGTAGCATATATCTTGTCATGCATGAGCTTTAGATGACTTACAAGATGAACAGGGAGAGCATTTTGGTAAAGGGAAACTTTTACCTGTTCGTTGGCATAGTTTGAAAGCATCTGCATGGTATCAAAAGAAGTATAACGGGCGGTATCGGATACGGCAGGCGTTGAAAAACGTCTTCCTGAAGCGGTTACAGTCTGTGAACTTTTCTTAAAGATACTATCGAAATCTGACATTTTTATTCCCTTCATTTGATTTGTGTATCTTTATATTATAAATCATTTTTGGTATATTTTATAGGCTTTTTAGACATTGACAGTGCCTGTTTATATTATTAAAATAGATAACGGATGCTATTATAATATATGAGCCGGAGGAAGAAAAATGTCTAGAACAGCCACTATTACAAAACAAGAGATTATAAATGCTGCCTTTAAGATTACCAGAAAAGAAGGCTTTGAGCAGATTACATCCCGCAGACTCGCAGCTGCAGCAGGATGCTCAACACAGCCAATTTTCCGTGTATACAACGGAATGGATGATCTTAAAAAGGATGTATATGAAAAAGCAGCAATCTATTATGAGGATTATTATAAGGATTTTAATAAATCTCATGATACTCCTTTTGTAGATTTGGGGCTTGCATATATAGGTTTTGCGCAGAAATATCCTCATTTGTTCAGACTTTTATTTGCTACTGCACATGAAGGTTACGGCCGTAGCATGTATGATCTGGTAAACGGGGTAGATGAGAATGTTGTCAAAGAGGTAAACAAGGCAAGAGAACAGGGCGCCCAGGCTGCAGAGCAGTTATTCATGCAGATGTGGATATTTATTCACGGTGCCGGATGTATGGCTCTTACAGGAGACTATGATCTTGAATATGATGATTCAGTTGCCATGCTTACAGCAGCATACAATTCTTTTAAGAGATAAAAATAAATTTTAATGGGGATAAAATTTATGCAAGAGGGGACCAATATTGTTTCTAGGATGAATGAGATGTACGCGGGTATGAGTAAGGGCCGCAAAGCCATCTGTTCTTATATTTTTGATCATTATGACAAAGCAGTATTCATGACGGCATCACAGCTTGGAAAGGCTGTGGGAACCAGTGAATCTACCGTAGTCAGGTTTGCCATGAGTCTTGGCTATGAAGGGTATCCTGAATTCCAAAGGGATCTTCAAAAGTGGGTAGGCGGCAAGCTTGATACTGTGGAACAGGTTGGAATTCATTTTGGAAACAGTTCTGAAGGTGAGATACTTCATGATGTTCTCAAGGCGGATATGCAGAATATTCAGGACACCTTTAACAGAATTGATCCCGTTGCCTATAAGACTGCAATTGATATAATTTTAAAAGCCAAAAATTTATATATTGTAGGACTTAGAAGCTGTGAACCTCTTGCAGGATTCCTTCATTTTTATCTGAACATGATAAGGCCTAACAACATCCTTATCAGAACCACCAGTGTCAGTGAGATATTTGAGCAGATGCTCAGAATCAGTGACAAGGATGCAATAATAGGAATCAGTTTCCCAAGATATTCCATGAGAACCCTTAAATGTATGGAATTTGCCAATGACAGAAATGCCAAGGTTATAACAATTACGGATTCTGTACATTCTCCAATGAATCTGTATTCTTCCTGTAATCTTCTGGCTAAGAGTGATACAGTTTCAATTGTGGATTCTCTGGTGGCTCCTTTAAGTGTGATAAATGCTCTGGTGGTTGGGCTTTGCACCAGAAGACCTGAGGCTGTCAAGGAAGACCTTAAGCTTTTGGAGGAAACCTGGAGTAATTATCAGGTATATCTTAATGATGAGATAAATTTCATAGACGATGAGCCGATTTTGTATACTACTCTTAGAAAAGAGTAAAGGCTTGTCTTAAATTATTTAGAAAGATTTTTTACATGAAGAAAATTGCAATTATTGGCTGCGGTGCAGCCGGAATGATGGCAGCACTTACTGCTGCTCAAAACGGATCTGAAGTTACAATATTCGAAAAAAACGATAAACCCGGAAAAAAGATATATATTACGGGAAAGGGCAGATGCAATGTTACAAATGCCTGTGATGTTAATGACTTTTTTCAGAATATCAGACGTAATTCCAAATTTCTGTACAGTGCGGTTTATTCCTATGATAATACCGCTGTTATGGAATTCTTTGAAAATAACAACTGCCCTCTTAAGATAGAGAGGGGAGAGCGTGTATTTCCGGTGTCGGACCATTCCTCAGATATTATAAGGGCACTGGTAAGAGCTCTTGAAAAAGAAAAGGTAACTATAGAATATGATTCTGAAATCACAGATATTATCTGTGAAGAAGATGAAGTTAAAGGTCTTGTTATAAACGGTAAGGAAAAAAAGCATTTTGACCGTGTGATTATCTGTACAGGCGGAGTGAGTTATAAGACTACCGGATCCACCGGTGACGGATATAAATTTGCAAAGAAAACAGGCCATGAAATAATAGAAGAAGAGCCTGCTCTTGTTCCCTTTGAAGTTAAGGAGGACTGGTGCAGAGATCTTCAGGGATTATCCCTTAGAAATGTTGGACTTCGTATGGAAAACATTCCGGAAGAGTCCGGCAAAAATGAAGCCGAAAAAGGTAAAGCTAAAAAGGCAAAGAAAAATAAACCATTGTATGAAGGCTTTGGTGAGATGCTTTTTACCCATTTTGGAGTAAGCGGACCACTGATCTTAACAGCCAGCTGTTATTATAAAAAAGGATTAAAATGCAAACTCTATATAGATCTTAAGCCGGCTCTTACACCGGAACAGCTGGACAAAAGAATTTTAAGAGAGTTTGAAAGCGGGATGAATAAACAGTTTAAAAACTCCATAGGTTCTCTTTTTCCTTCAAAACTGGTACCCGTTATGCTAAAGCTTTCAGGTATAGATCCGGATAAAACGGTAAATGATGTAAGCCGCGAAGAGAGACTCTCCTTTGTGGAACTGATCAAAAATCTGCCCCTTACCGTTACAGGTACAAGAGGATTCCAGGAGGCTATCATTACAGCCGGAGGAGTCAGTGTAAAGGATATAAATCCATCCACAATGGAGTCTAAACATATTAAAGGTCTCTTTTTTGCAGGAGAAGTAATAGACACCCATGCTGTTACGGGAGGCTTTAACCTCCAGATTGCATGGTCTACGGGACATCTTGCCGGAGAATCGGCCTGCTTTGATTAAAGAAATATGAACCTTGTAATATAATTTTAATTCATAAAAATTGTCAGGAGAAAAAATGAGTAACAGTATCGCAATTGATGGACCTGCAGGAGCAGGAAAAAGTACTATAGCCAAGATGGTTTCAAAAAGACTTGGATTTATCTATGTTGACACAGGAGCCATGTATAGAGCAATGGCGCTGTATCTTTTAAGGGAAAATACTGATAAAAATGATGCAGCAGCAATCAGTGACAAGTGTCAAAACGCGGATATTACCATAAAACATGAAAATGGTGAACAGGTGGTATATTTAAACGGTGAAAATGTAAACGGTCTTATCAGAACAGAGGAAGTTGGAAATATGGCTTCAGCAAGCAGTGTTAACGGTGATGTAAGAAAAAAACTCGTTGAACTTCAGCAGAAGCTTGCGGCAGAAACAGATGTTGTTATGGATGGAAGAGATATAGGTACTGTTGTCCTTCCTGATTCCAAATGTAAGGTATATCTGACTGCCTCATCAATGGTAAGAGCCAAGAGACGTTATAAAGAGCTTATAGCCAAGGGGCAGGAATGTGACCTTGAAAAGATAGAACAGGATATAATTGAGAGAGATAACAGAGATATGACAAGGGAAATATCTCCTCTTAAGAAAGCTGATGATGCCGTGGAGGTGGATTCTTCAAATATGACAATTGAAGAAGTGGCCGAAACCATTATTGAGCTTTATAACAAAAGTATATAAATTAGCAGTGAAAGGAATTACAGGCTATGGAAGTAATCGTAGCAGAGCATGCCGGATTCTGTTTCGGGGTAACCAAGGCAGTTGATAAGGTTTATGAGCAAATAGGACAAAAGGAAAATATATATACCTACGGGCCTATAATTCATAACGAAACTGTGGTTTCGGACCTGGAAAAAAAAGGCGTTAAGGTTATTGAAAATGATGATGAACTGGAAAATATAGAAAAGGGTACCATCATTATAAGATCTCATGGAATCTGTAAGGAAACTTATGAAAAAATTGAAAGTAAAAATCTGGAATATATAGATGCAACCTGTCCTTTTGTAAAAAGAATCCATAAAATTGTTGAGAAGGAAAGTGCAGACGGAAAAACGATAATTGTAATAGGAAGCGCCAAACACCCTGAAGTAGAGGGAATTGTGAGCTATGCGCAGGGCCCGGTATACGTTATTGAGTCTCCCGAAGAGGCTGAAAAATTTGAAATTGATAAAGGAACTGAAATTTGTGTTGTTTCACAAACTACGTTCAATTATAATAAATTTAACGAAACTGTTGAAATTTTAAATTCAAAAGGTTACAATATTAATATTGTGAATACTATATGTAGCGCAACCGAGGAACGGCAGACTGAGGCAGAGAAGATTGCCGGCCGGGTTGACGTGATGATAGTTATCGGAGGGGCACACAGCTCTAACTCCCGCAAGTTGTACGAGATATGTAATCAGAAATGTGCCCATACATATTTTATACAGACACTGGATGACCTGCATCTGGATTTGACTGATGAGGTTAAGCTGGTGGGAATTACTGCTGGGGCATCGACCCCAAAGAATATAATCGAGGAGGTTCAGAATTATGTCAGAAGAAGTATCATTTGAACAGTTACTTAACGATTCGTTCAAAACAATTCATACAGGGGAGGTCGTTGAAGGAACTGTTATAGATGTAAAGTCTGACGAAATCATTCTCAACATCGGTTACAAGTCAGATGGTATTCTTACAAAGAACGAATACACAAACGATAACAGCGTAGATCTGACCACTGTAGTAAAGGTTGGCGACACTATGGATGTTAAAGTCCTTAAGACCAACGATGCAGATGGACAGGTTATTCTTTCATATAAGAGACTTGCTCTTGACAGAGGCAATAAGAGAATTGAGGAAGCATTCAACAATAAGGAAGTGCTTACAGCTAAGGTTGTACAGGTACTTGAAGGCGGACTTACAGTAGTTGTTGATGAAGTTAGAATCTTCATCCCTGCAAGCCTTGTATCAGATGCTTACGAAAAGGATCTTTCCAAGTACGAAGGACAGGAGATTCAGTTTGTTGTAACTGAGTACAATCCTAAGAGAAGAAGATATATCGGAAACAGACGTATGCTCGTTACAGCTGAGAAGGCTGAGCAGGCTAAGAAGCTTTTCGATACACTTAATGTAGGTGATGTTGTAGAAGGAACAGTTAAGAACGTTACAGACTTTGGCGCATTTATAGACCTTGGTGGAGCAGATGGTCTGCTTCATATTTCAGAAATGTCCTGGGGACGTGTTGAGAGTCCTAAGAAGGTATTTAAGGTTGGCGATACAGTCAAGGTTCTTGTTAAGAGCATTGATGGCAGCAAGATCGCACTCAGCAGAAAATTTGATGATGAGAATCCTTGGAAGGATGCTGAGACAAAGTATGCAGTTGGTAATACAGTAACAGGTAAGGTTGCTCGTATGACAGACTTTGGTGCATTCGTTGAGCTTGAGACAGGTATTGATGCACTCCTTCATGTTTCTCAGATTTCTAAAGAGCATGTTGATAAGCCTGCTGATGTACTCAAGGTTGGTGACGAAGTTACTGCTAAGATCGTAGATTTTAACGAAGAAGAGAGAAAGATTAGTCTTAGTGTTAAGGCTTTACTTGCTCCTGAAGCTGATGACAACAATGACGAAGTTGTTTCAGTAGATATTGATAAGGCTATTGAAGAGCAGAAGGAAGAGAACTAATTAAATAGTTTGTAAAACTTTAATAGAATTTTAAGAGCCCTGACTGGTGTCAGGGCTTTTTTGTGTTCGAAAAACAATGTATAATTATCAATATATCGATTGCCTTTTGAGGGTTAGAATAAGGAGGTTCCAGAGTAATGTCATATGATTATGAGTGGTTTAAAAAAGAAGTATATTCCATGACTAAGATTGATCTTAACGCTTATAAAGAAAAACAGATGAAGCGTAGGATAGATACTCTTATCGGAAAATATGAGGTTCAGGGCTATGATAAGTTCATAGATCTTATGAAAAAGGATAAGTCTGTTCTCGAGACATTTATTACCTACCTTACAATTAACGTTTCTGAGTTTTACAGAAATGTAGATCAGTGGAACCTTATGGAAAAGGAAATGCTTCCGGAACTCATGGGAAGATTTGGTAAAAATCTTAAGATCTGGAGTGCAGCATGTTCAACAGGTGATGAACCATATACAATTGTTATGGTTATGTCCAAACATGTACCAATCAATACTGTAAGTGTTATGGCTACAGACCTTGATGCTGTGGTGCTTGCCAAGGCTAAGATCGGATTATATGACAAGAAAGAAGTTGCAGGTGTTCCTGATGATTTTAAGAAAAAGTATTTTACTCAGGAAGATGATAAATTCAGAGTTTCTGATGAAATAAAGAAGAGAGTAAATTTTAAGCAGGCAGATCTTTTGAAGGATCCATATCCTTCAAATTATCATCTTATTGTTTGTAGAAATGTTCTTATATACTTTACAGAAGAAGCTAAGGATGAAGTATTCCGTAAATTCTATAAGGCCCTTGCACCGGGAGGAATTCTCTTTATCGGAAGTACAGAACAGATTGTAAACTATAAAGATATTGGATTTATCAGAAAGAATTCCTTCTATTATCAGAAGCCTTTGGATGCAAATTAAAATAAGATTATAAAAACCTCTTTACTAAGCTTTTACAGCTATAGTAAAGAGGTTTTTTTACAGATTATTGATAATATGGTTTATGATATAGGCCCCATAAAGGCTCATGGCTTTTCTGTTTGTTTTAAAGTTTTCTGTCAGTTCAAAAAAGAATTCATTATCCTCATAGCTTTTTTTGAAATAAGGCTTAAAGAGAAGTGTCCACTGAGGAAGATACTGACCGGGCTTTTTGGTATAGCAGTTAGCTTTTGTGGCCTTTTCACGATGGGCTTTATCTACAAATTCTGCTATGGACTTGTGCATTGCCGTATCTTCAGCAGGGAGATAGTAATAATCCTTGTAATTAGAATAAAAATATTTCAGCTCATCCTCAAGCAGTGGAATGCGGACAGTAACAATATTTTTATCAATTTGGAAGTAACAGTTATCTGCGCTGCCTCCTATATTAGAAGGCAGAGAGGTGTTTAAAGTCATTTTCATATAAAGTTCTATACGTCTGTTGCCGTCGATGTCCGTATAATAGTTTGCCTGAACCTTAGAGGCTTTTACGGGTAAATGAATGTCCGGAATACTTATATTTTCATCAGAAAGGCTTATTTCAGTCAGATTTGAACTTTCCAAACTTTTTATTACTTCCGGATAACGAAGTATAGGAAGAAGAGAGAACATTCCTTTTAAATCATCACTGTTATGCAGAACCAGGAAATTATACAGTTCGGAGGAGTTGCCTGATAAATATTTTTTGTATATATCAATAAGCTCTTTTCCGCTGTATTCATCTCTGCGGTCGATTCCAAGAAATAATTCTATGGTTTTTTGTTTACAGTCCGGTATTCCGAGAACATCCTTATATTTGGAAATCTGTTTATAAATATCTATAGATTCAAGCTCATCAAGTACATTGGAATAACCGTATTTATCACATTTAAATCTGATATAAGGAAGATCAAAACGGTTACCGTTATAATGCACCAGAACCTTAAAATTATGTTCCATTATAAAAAGCAGGGCAGCCTTTAGCACCTCTTTTTCACTATTATCCGTATCTGCAAAAAATTGAACGATATGCCATAAATCCCATTCATAATAAGCCAGTCCTATTAAATACAGCTTGGAGGTTTTGGCAGAAAGTCCTGTTGTCTCTATGTCGATAAACAGAATATCCTCTTTGTTGGCGGAAAGCTTTTCAAGTGGATAATATTCAAGAATTTCTTTATTTGGAGTAACGTCTTCAGAAATGATTTTCATGTAATCCCCCGGATTGTGTAGAACTTTAAAATGGCTTTTGAACCATTAACAATATGTTAGCACATACAAATATCAGATTCTATTTAAATTTATGCTTTTTTATTTCTTAATTAAAGTCAGAATACAGACTGGTTAAAACGATTTACTATCATTTAATTGTCATTTTTTTATCAAGCACTGAAATAAAGTGTCTAAAAATACGTTATAAAGTGCATAAAAATAAGAGAATATCGCTCTGATTAGTGGAATTTACATGCAAAATGGGTTATATTTAAGGTATGGGTGATTATTATAAAAAAGTCTGAGCCTTGGGGCAGGTATAAAGACTGTTTATCAATTATCATTCAATTGGCAAATCTTAATAAAAAGGAAGGGTAGGAAATGGCTAGATTAACATTTGCAGGTGGAGTTCACCCTAAAGAAGGGAAGGAACTCTCTAAGGATAAGCCTGTAAGGACAGTACTTCCTAAGGGGGAATTGGTCTACCCCGTATCTCAGCATATCGGGGCACCGGCAAAGCCTATAGTTGAAGTGGGGGATTATGTCCTTACCGGACAGAAAATTGCAGAAGCAGGAGGATTCGTTTCTGCACCGATTTACGCAACTGTTTCCGGAACAGTAAAGGCAATTGAGCCTAGGCGTCTGCCTACCGGCAGTATGTGTATGAGCATCATTGTAGAAAATGATGGAAATTATTCTGAGGTTAAATATGCAAAGCCGAAACCTCTTGAAGAACTCACAGCCAAGGAAAAAATTGAACTTATAAGAGAGGCTGGAGTTGTAGGTATGGGCGGCGCAGGTTTTCCTACCGCAGTCAAATTATCTCCAAAAGAACCGGATAAAATAGAATATGTAATAGCAAATTGTGCTGAATGCGAACCATATCTGACTTCGGATTACAGAAGAATGGTTGAAGAACCGGAGCTTCTTATAAGCGGATTAAAGATTGCTGTCAGCATTTTTCCAAATGCCAGAGGCATACTTGCCGTAGAGGATAATAAGCCTGATGTTATAAAAAAGCTTAGAGAGCTGGTAAAAAATGAGGACAGAATAAGTGTAAAGGCTCTCCAGACTAAATATCCTCAGGGTGCGGAACGTATGCTTATATACGCATGTACAGGAAGAAAGATAAATTCCAAAATGCTTCCCGCGGATGTGGGATGTATAGTTGATAATGTGGATACTCTTTGTGCTGTAAGCAGAGCGGTAACAGAGGGCATTCCATTGATGGAACGAATAGTTACAATTACCGGCGATGCTATTGTGGATCCATGTAATTTTAAAGTAAGAATCGGAACCAATTATCATGAACTCATTGAAGAAGCAGGCGGATTTGCCTCTACTCCTGCCAAAATCATATCAGGTGGTCCTATGATGGGCTTTGCCATGTTTGATCTTGATGTTCCGACAACCAAAACTGCTTCAGCCATAACCTGTCTGACAGTTGATGCTGTATCAGAGATGGAACCTTCAGCATGTATAAGCTGCGGTAAATGTCTTGAAGCATGTCCTGAACGTCTTAATCCTAAGGAACTGGCAGATGCTGTTGAACATGGTGATGATGACAGATTCCTTCGTCAGTTTGGTATGGAATGCTGCGAATGCGGAAGCTGTAGTTTCATATGC
This sequence comes from Butyrivibrio sp., assembly GCA_024680925.1. Lineage (GTDB taxonomy): Bacteria > Bacillota > Clostridia > Lachnospirales > Lachnospiraceae > Butyrivibrio. The sequence goes on along the minus strand of JAILBM010000101.1, from coordinate 9,350 downwards.
CCTGCAAGAAGACAGCTCACTCAGCTTATTAAGGGTATGAGAAAAATACAAATGGCAAAGCGCAAGAAAGCATAAGGAGGAGATGTAATAATGAGTGATATGATGAAAGTTTCATCAAATCCGCATGTCAGATCTGGAGTTACCACCTCAAACATAATGTTTTGGGTTGTGATTGCACTTCTTCCCGCTGCCGGATTTGGTATTTATAATTTTGGACTTGATGCACTTATAATTCTTGTGTTGTCAGTGCTTTCAACAGTTTTATCAGAATTTATATATGAAAAGTTAATGCATAAAAAGATTACAATAGGTGATTTATCTGCTGTTGTAACAGGATTATTGCTTGGAATGAACCTTCCATCCACAGTACCGTGGTGGATCCCGATCATAGGCGGAATATTTGCCATAATCGTTGTAAAAATGCTCTTTGGCGGACTTGGACAGAATTTTATGAATCCTGCCCTTGGTGGAAGATGTTTTCTTGTTATTTCATTTCCGGCTATTATGACTAATTTTGTAACAGATACTTATACCGGGGCAACACCTCTTACAGCTCTTAAAAACGGTGAAGAAGTGATAGTCCTTGATATGATAACCGGACACACGGCAGGAACTATTGGTGAGACATCCATGATTGCCATTGTATTAGGCGCATGTATTCTTATAATGCTTGGAATTATCGACCTTAGAATACCGGGAACCTATATTGTTTCATTTATTATCTGCATGGCACTTTTCGGAGGCCATGGACTTAACGGTGCTTACCTTTCTGCACAGCTTGCAGGTGGTGGTCTTATGCTGGGTGCCTTCTTTATGGCAACAGATTATGTTACAAGCCCTATTACCAATGCAGGAAAATACGTATACGGGATTTTCCTTGGTGTCCTTACGGCAATCCTGAGAGTATACGGTTCCTCGGCTGAGGGTGTTTCCTTTGCAATCATTATAGGAAATCTTATAGTGCCTCTTATTGAAAGATTTACACAACCAAGAGCCTTCGGTATTACTAAAAAGGTAAAGGAGGCGAAGAGATAATGAATGATATAAAAACAATGCTCAAAAATGCTATGATTCTCTTCGTTATTACACTGGTAGCAGGTGTTCTTCTTGGGTTTGTATATCAGGTGACCAAGGAGCCTATAGCTTATCAAAATGAGCTGGCTCAGACAAAGGCTAATCAGGAAGTTTTCGCTGATGCAAAAAGCTTTGAGGATATTGAACTTAATGAAGAAGAAGCTCTAAAGGCCGTAGAAGGCTATAGCAAGATAGAGATAGTCAGTGTAAAAAAAGCTATGGATGAAGCAGGAACTTTACTGGGATATGTTATCCAGGTGTCATCAGGTGGTTATGGAGATGATATTGTTTTTACCATGGGTATCACAAACGATGGTGTACTTAACGGAATATCCATCATATCTATAAATGAAACTCCGGGACTTGGCATGAATGCTGAAAAGGTTTTGGTACCTCAGTTTTTGTCAAAGACAATACTTGGAAGCTTTGATGTTGTAAAGACAACACCTGCATCTGATAGCCAGATTGAAGCAATTTCAGGTGCCACAATTACATCAAAGGCTATAACAAACGGTGTAAATGTGGGAGTTACTTATTGGAATAATGTTTTGAAGGGAGGCCAGTAATGAGCATGGAAAATACAAACAAAAAAGGCGCTCTCGGATTTAAGGCAGGAACTCCTGCAGAGCGTATAATGAACGGCCTCATAGTAGAGAATCCAACACTGGTACTTATGATAGGTATGTGTCCGACTCTGGCTGTTACAACATCTGCCATAAACGGTTTAACAATGGGCCTTGCCACTACATTTGTACTTGCCCTTAGTAATGCGGTTATATCACTTCTTCGTAAGGTGATTCCTGATACAGTACGTATTCCTGCATTTATTGTGGTAATTGCTTCCTTTGTTACTTTGGTACAGCTTATAATGCAGGCTTATCTTCCGGCTATGTATACTGCTCTTGGTGTATATATTCCGCTTATAGTTGTTAACTGTATCATTTTTGGACGAGCTGAGGCTTATGCATCCAAAAACGGTGTGTTCCCTGCCTTTTTTGACGGAATAGGAATGGGACTTGGATTTACACTGTCAATTACCTGCATAGGACTTGTAAGAGAGCTTATCGGCGGGGGAACTGCCTTTGATGTTCAGCTTCTTGGAGAGGGTACAATTGTTCCGGGAGCCATCGGAAGCTTTCTGGCATTATATCAGCCTGTAAGAATATTCATATTGCAGGCAGGAGCTTTCTTTGTTCTTGCGATTCTTATAGCTGTAATGAATAAAGTTAAGGCTAATATGGAGGCAAAGGGTAAAGATACTTCCCATTTCAAGGCAGCAGGCTGCTGTCAGGCCCCTAATGCTCAGAAGACCTTTAAAAATATTGAAAAAGTAAGCTCTGCCCAAAAAGAGGAAAAGGCTTTAAACAATAATAAAAAGGAAAGTGAGGTAGAAGAATGAGCACAATAATGGAACTTCTTACTATCATGATCACTGCTTCACTGGTTAATAATGTAGTATTAAGTCAGTTCCTGGGACTTTGTCCCTTCCTTGGTGTATCAAAGAAAACAGATACGGCTCTTGGTATGGGCCTTGCTGCAACCTTTGTTATTACCCTGGCTTCGGCAGTATGCGGACTGATTTATAAATATATTCTTACACCATTGGATCTTACATTCCTTCAGACAATTGTATTTATCATGGTTATTGCCATGCTGGTACAGTTTGTGGAGATGGTTTTGAAAAAATATGTTGTTTCACTGTATAAGTCACTGGGAGTTTATCTTCCTCTTATTACAACAAATTGTGCGGTTCTTGGTGTGGCACTTTTGAATGTACAGGACGAATACAGCATTTTGCAGAGTATAATTAACGGATTCGGAACTGCAATAGGATTTACAATTGCAATCGTAATTCTGGCAGGAATCAGAGAGAAGATTTGTTACAATGACATTCCTGAGTCTTTTAAAGGTATGCCTATTGTACTTATTACGGCAGGACTCATGGCCATTGCATTTACCGGTTTTGCAGGACTTCGTTAAGTATATTATCAGGTAGAAAAAGCGAAAATGCAGATGAATAATCTGCAGAATGGAGCAAATATGATTATTGGTGTAATAATTGCGGCGGCTGTTGTTGCAGGATCCGGTATCATTATAGGTCTGATCCTGGGGCTGGCAGACATGAAGCTGCATGTAGATGTAGATGAAAAAGAGGCGGCTATCCTTGCAGCACTTCCCGGAAATAACTGCGGTGGCTGCGGCTTTCCGGGTTGTTCGGGGTGTGCGGCTGCTATTGCCAAGAATGAAGCCCCGGTAACACAGTGCCCTGTTGGAGGCGCAGGGGTGGCTGCAGAAATCTCTAAAATAATGGGAGTGGAGGAAGCAGATACCAAAAGACTTGTGGCCAATGTTCATTGTCAGGGAGATTGTGACAAGGCTACTTCAGCCTATGAATATGTGGGTGCCATGGATTGCAGAGTAATTTCTCAGGTTCCCGGAGGCGGACCTAAGGTGTGTACTTATGGATGCCTTGGTGGAGGAAGCTGTGTATCTGTATGCCAGTTTGATGCTATTCATATAGTAAACGGTATAGCTGTTGTTGATAAGGACAATTGCAAGGCCTGCAAGAAATGTATCGATATATGTCCAAGACATTTAATAGATCTTATTCCTTATGATGCGGCAGTTGCAGTTGAGTGTATGTCAAAGGACAAGGGACAGCTTGTAAATAAGTATTGTAAGAGCGGCTGCATCGCATGCCATATCTGCGAAAAGCAGTGCCCTGTGGGAGCAATCACCATAGAAGACAATGTGGCCCGTATTGATCAGGATAAATGTACTCATTGCGGACTATGTGCCCAGAAATGTCCTAAAAAGGCAATTGCCATTCTTTCTGACGGAACTATAAAAGTGGAAGAAACCGCATAAGAAATCTTAATATATTTTGATACAAAGAATCACCGGCAAGTGATATGGTATTTTGTAATAGACCATAATATATTGCCGGTGTTTTTTTATTGTGATGTTTTTAGCTGTAATAATATATAGAGCATTGTAACTTCAAATAGAAATCCGCATTTGCTGCGGTTTTCGTAAGAAAGACATTTTTTATACTTCCATATTTTCAATGGTCTTTCTTAATTTTATGTTTGTATATATTTCAGCGTATTGTGAAGCAGAGAGGTCTTCTATGTAATTTAGCGCATATTTTTTGCCTATGCCTTTTTTCATAAGAATATCAGCAGCTTTATTGTAGGCAATGGCTGCTTCGTTTTCTGTATTATATTTTCCTACCACATAATTACTTTTTACATGGATAACCGCTTTGTATTTAATGAAGCCGTTCTCTGATATCTGCCTTACTCCGTTGTATCTGTTAAGTATGACAATGTTTTCGTATCTAAAGTCTGTCGGGTCGCCGTTTACAAAGTCGTAATCCCTTCCACGGACGGCATAGCTTTTTATTCCGTATCTTGAAGGAATACTTATCTGACTTCCGTAATCAGCCACAAATAAGTGGGAGCCACGCTGCATTATCTTGTGCATGGAATAATAAAAAAGGTCATCAATGTCAAATTTCAAAGTATTATTTTGGGACAGATAATAGTAAAAATAGTTTTTTTGAAGATATATAGGTGTTGGTATATACATATGATTATCTCTAAAATTTACCAGAACTACGCATTTTTCAAAAGGAAGAGTGGTTCCTTTGCGGTATTTTGAAAGAGTCCAGGAAGGATCCTTGACAATACGGCTTGCCTGCTCGTAGGCTTTGTGAGCTTTAGCGGCAGTTTCAAAGGAACCAAGGGCAATATGCTTTTTGCAAAAAACAATTGATGAACGGTAGGACATTGAACCGTCTTTTAAAGTTGTTTCATAAACGCCTATATATTTACTCGCCATAAAAAATCTTTCTGCATAAATATGCATTGTTATTTGTTGTAAAAATATACAGAAACAAATAGAATTTGCTTTTTCGTAAATAAGTAAATTGAATAATGCAAAAATGCTTTATAATAAGGCTTTCTTGTATAAAACTTGTATATAAAAAGTTGGAGCTTTGCATTTCTTTATAAATAATTCTATGTTATACTCTAAAATATGTTTAAATGCTTGGGATTAAAGTATATATCAATATTATCATAAATCAAGAATTTTATAAACTAAAAAACGTACTTTGCACTTACGAGTATTTTTATAAACAGCAGAAAAATGCAGTAATAGGAGGAGTAAATAATGGACGTATTGTATTCAAGTACCAGAGGAGCTGAGGGCAAGTTTAAAGCTTCAGAAGCAATTTTAAGAGGTCTTGCACCTGATGGAGGATTGTTTGTGCCGGATCACATTCCTCATCTTGATAAAACACTTTCAGAAATAGCTAAAATGAATTATCAGGATACTGCTTACGAAGTAATGAAGCTTCTTTTGACAGATTATACTGAGGAAGAACTTAAATATTGCATAAATAATGCATATGATTCAAAGTTTGATACACAGGAAATTGCACCTATGACACAGGCAGACGGAGCATATTATCTTGAGCTTTATCATGGTGCAACCATTGCATTTAAGGATATGGCTCTTTCTATTCTTCCATATCTTATGACTACAGCTGCCAGGAAAAATAACGTAAAAAATGACATTGTTATCCTTACCGCAACAAGTGGTGATACAGGAAAGGCAGCACTGGCAGGTTTTGCAGATGTTCCGGGCACTAAGATAATTGTTTTTTATCCTAAGCATGGTGTAAGTCCTATTCAGGAAAAGCAGATGGTTACCCAGAAGGGTGATAATACCTGCGTAATAGGTATAGAAGGTAATTTTGATGATGCTCAGACCGGAGTTAAGAAGCTCTTTACCGATGCTGCTCTTGCGCAGGAAATGGATAAGGCAGGATTCCAGTTCTCATCAGCTAACTCAATCAATATAGGACGTCTTGTTCCTCAGATTGTTTATTATGTATATTCATACACAAGACTCCTTGGTGAAGGTCGAATTGCAGATGGAGATGCCATAAATGCCGTTGTTCCTACAGGTAACTTTGGTAATATTCTTGCTGCATATTATGCTAAGCAGATGGGTGTACCGATCAGTAAGCTTATTTGCGCATCCAATTCCAATAAGGTGCTTTTCGATTTCTTCCAGAGCGGAACCTATGACAGAAACAGAGAATTTGTTCTTACAAGTTCTCCATCAATGGATATCCTTATTTCATCAAATCTTGAAAGACTTATCTATCATATTGCAGGAGATAATGCTCAGGCAGATGCTGCTTATATGAAGGATCTTTCACAAAACGGTAAATATGATATTACAGCTGAAATGAAGAGTAAGCTTTCAGATTTCTACGGAAACTTTGCTTCTGAAGAGGAAACAGCAAAGGCTATTAAGGAACTTTATGATAAGACAGGTTATGTTATTGATACACATACAGCTGTTGCAAGCTCTGTTTATGCTAAATATGTAAAGGATACAGAGGATAAGACTGTTACAGTTATTGCATCAACAGCAAGTCCTTATAAATTTACAAGAAGTGTAATGAAGGCCATTGGTCAAAATGATGATTCTCTTGATGACTTCCAGCTTGCAGATAAGCTTTCAGAGATATCAAAGACAGCTATTCCTGAAGCAGTTTCATCTATCAGAAATGCAGAGATAAGACATAAAACTGTTGTGGACAAGACAGAAATGGAAAGTGCTGTTAAGTCATTTCTTAAGATGTAAAAATGAGTGAAAATTTTTGATAAAAACGATATAATGATATAAAGAAGGTGTTTTTTAGATGACAAATAATCTTTTTGATTTGGCGATTTTTCTTGGTGGTGCATATATGATCTATTGCGCCATAAATATGAAAGCTAATAATGTATTAAAGGCCGGTGTTATTATTCCCGTTTCCATACATCCGGGATCTATAAAGGATAAAGAAGGCCTTAAAGCATATACTTATCCAAGACTTTTGGGACAGGGCATAGCCATGGTCATAATGTCTGCGATAGGAATATTCTGTGATCTTTTGGGATTTGGAATGGCACATCTTATTCTGTACATTGTTGTATTGGTAGGATACGTTATTACAAATCGCAAATTTGAACAGGGGAAATCTAAGTTTTATTGATTATAATATGATATAAACTGTGGATAATTTGCAGTTTATTCGGAATTTGTGTGGAAAAAGACAGGAGGTTTAATGGCAGAACAAAGTAACGTTTATTCCGAGATTACACCGGAGATTGAAGAGCTTAGCAAACAGGTAGTTAAGACTGATTTCATTGATCCGGAATTATTCACCAGATTTGATGTAAAAAGAGGTCTTAGAGACTTAAATGGTAAAGGTGTCCTCACGGGTCTTACCAGAATTTCTGAGATTGTAGCCACCAAAGAAGTTGAAGGCGAGCTTGTACCTGCAGAAGGCAGACTTTTTTACAGAGGATATAATGTTGATGACCTCGTAAGAGGATTTGAAGAAGAAAACAGATTTGGCTTTGAAGAAGTCACTTATTTACTTTTGTTTGGCTCACTTCCAAATAAAAAACAACTTAATGATTTTAAAAAACAGTTATTTTTTTACAGAAGCCTTCCCACAAGCTTTGTAAGAGACATTATTATGAAGGCACCGAGTAAGGATATGATGAATACCCTTTCAAGAAGTGTTTTGACGCTTTATTCCTATGATGATCTTGCAGATGATGTATCTCTTGCGAATGTACTTCGTCAGAGCATGCAGCTTATAAGTCTGTTCCCGCTTTTGTCCATATATGGATATCAGGCTTATAATCATTACCATGAAGGTAATTCGTTGTTTATACATCCGCCCAAAAATGATCTGTCTACGGCTGAACATATTCTTTATCTGCTTCGTCCGGACAGTAAATATACGGATCTGGAAGCTAAGCTTTTGGATATTTGTCTTATACTTCATATGGAGCATGGTGGTGGAAATAACTCATCCTTTACAACCCATGTAGTATCTTCAAGTATGACAGATACCTATTCTGTCATAGCGGCGGCTATAGGCTCTCTTAAGGGACCTCGTCACGGCGGTGCCAACATTAAGGTTGTGCACATGTTTGATGATATGGAGGAGAAGGTTAAGGATTGGACAAATGATGAGGAAGTGACGGATTATCTTGATAAGCTTCTTAACAAGGAGGCTTTTGATAATGCAGGACTTATTTATGGTGTGGGACATGCCATTTATTCCAAGTCTGATCCAAGAGCAGTTATTTTAAAGCGCTTTGTGGAAAAGCTTGCTGTGGAAAAGGGCTATGAAAAGGAACTTGCCTTGTACGAAAAGGTAGAAGAACTTGCGCCAAAGGTAATTAGTGGTGAGAGAAAAATGTACAAGGGTGTAAGTGTAAATGTGGATTTCTATTCAGGATTTGTATACAGAATGCTGGGACTTCCTGAAGAGCTTTACACACCTATTTTTGCCATGGCAAGGATAGTCGGATGGAGCGCTCACAGAATGGAAGAACTGGCAGGTAACAGTAAGATCATTCGTCCGGCATATAAAGCAGTAGGCCCTCAAAAGCCTTATATTTCCATTAAAGACAGAACTTAATTTTTATAATAATAACAAAAAGTCAAATTAGCCCAAAAACTGATTTGGCTTTTTTTGATATTAGTTATATTATAGAGAAGTAATATTGTTTGAAAAAATTTAATGAGGTTTATGAAATGGAAAACAAAGAAATTCTTAAGTACATTGATCACACACAGTTAAAGGCATTTGCAACATGGGATGATATTGTTGCATTATGTGATGAGGCAGTAAAGGCAGGAACTGCAACAGTTTGCATACCGCCTACATATCTTGCCAGAGTACATGATAAATACGGAAGTGATTTGAAGCTTTGTACAGTAATAGGTTTTCCTCTTGGTTACAGCTGCACAGCTGCAAAGGTTGTGGAAGCAAGAGAGGCAATCAAGGATGGAGCATCAGAAATTGATACTGTTGTTAATATCGGTGATGTTAAGTCTGGTCGTTTTGATGCAGTAAAGAGCGAGCTTGAGGATATCAGAAAAGCTTGTGGTGGAAATACACTTAAGGTTATTATTGAGACATGTTATCTTACAGAGGAAGAGAAGATTAAGCTTTGTGAGATAGTTACAGAAACAGGTGCTGACTTTATCAAGACCTCAACAGGTTTTGGAACAGCAGGTGCTACACTGGAGGATATCGAGCTTTTCAAGAAGCATATCGGACCTGATGTTAAGATCAAGGCAGCAGGCGGAATCAGCACAATAGAGGAAGCTAAGAGTTATATTGAAGCAGGCTGTGCAAGAATTGGTTCTTCCAAGGTTGCTCCACAGATTATGAAGGAAATGTAATA
>JAILBM010000067.1 GCA_024680925.1 Butyrivibrio sp. | reverse complement strand
TATTCTGGTCTTTTTATCAATTGGCAGCCTAAGCCACATGCTCTTTACGATTTTCATGGATTTTGCTTAATAGTTTCCCCAAAAGAATCTTGGGACAGTGCTTTCCGATCTTACAAAATGTACCAATGTGCAGGAAGCTCTGGAAGCTGAAAATGAGGCTTTTGAAAAATATATACGTAATGATATAGATACTAATAAGATAGGCTATGAAAATGCTTGCCTTCATACGAGAGCCTGCATTAACAGACTCCCTTACACCTATAGCAGGATAGGAGCTGAGAGATATGCAAGGACCTGGCGAGTCATGAATGCCTATGATTATTATGAAACGCAGAGAGAAGAAATACTAAGCGGCATATTACATGGTCATTCCGTTCAGAAACTCTATGATCTCTATGAAATGCAGAATAATTTAAATGTATATATCAGAGATCTTATGCAGATAACTGTTAGTGAGGGTAGCATTGTTTATCAGAAAAGAGTGTCTTTTATTGAGATGCTTCCTTTTATAGTAGCCCTGGTAAGTATATTTGCCATCATTCTGGCTTTGGTTTTTGGCAGCGTCCTTGCCACAACTCTTACAAGGCCTTTGAAAACTCTTGCAAAAGGAGTTAAAGATATTTCTGATAAAAACTTTGATTCTAAAGATATTGCTGTTGCCAATGAAGATGAAATTGGAGAGCTGGTGGATACCTTTAATGATATGAAACATGTTATGGCAGAGCATATTAATACTATCAATGAAAACCAGCTTCTGACAGAGAGGGTTCACAGGGATGAGCTTGAAAGAGTTGAAATGGAGAAACAGCTTAATCTGGCACAGCTGGATCTCCTTCAGAGTCAGATTAATCCGCATTTTTTATTTAATACCTTAAATGTTATATCCGGAATGGCAGAGCTTGAAGAGGCAGCGACAACCAAGAAGCTTATAAATAGTCTCTCTCACCTTTTCAGGTACAATCTAAGGACCAATGCCCAGTATGTATCCCTGTCTCAGGAAATCAGCATTCTGGATGACTATATGTACCTGCAAAAGATGAGATTTGGTTCAAGACTTAGTTATGATAAGGATATTGAAGAGGGTTTAGATACAAACAGTATATCAGTTCCGGTATTTATGCTGCAGCCACTTGCAGAAAACTCCATAATACACGGTCTTGCCGGCAAAGAAGAAGGCGGTAGTGTAAGCCTTAAAGTATATACAGAAAATGAGAGCATTTATGTGGAAATAATCGACACAGGCATTGGAATAAATGAGGATAAGCTTAAGGAAATAAACAGCGGCAAGCGAATAAAGACTGAAGAACATACTGGAATAGGTTTTACAAATATTACCAGAAGATTAAAAAGCCTGTATGAAGAAAGTAGCGTAAGGGTAGAGAGTAGTACTGATAAGGGGACAAAGGTGATCATATGTATAAAATCCTGATAGCAGATGATGAAATGATAGAGAGAATGGTACTTAGGAAAAAGTTATATGAGAACTTTGGCAGCAGGTGTGAAATTATTACAGCTGAAAATGGCAGAGAGGTTGTGGAAAAATACAAGGAAAATGAGCCACAGCTTCTTATACTTGATATAGAAATGCCGGGTTTAAGCGGACTTGATGCAGCAAGTCAGATAAGGGAGATGGGAAGTAATAGCAGTATTATTTTCCTGACAGCCTTTAATGAATTTGATTATGCCAAAAAGGCAATATCAGTCCATGCCCTGGAATATCTTTTAAAGCCCTGTGATGACAGGGAACTTATATTATCAGTTGAGGATGCCATGCGCATAAAGGCTGGTGATGATGAAAATAAAGATAGTGTAGATAAGGATAGTAGCGAGTTGCCAGAATGTGGAACCGCTGAGAGATTTCTTTTGTATATTGAAGAGAATTACAATAAGGAGCTTAGCGTTCAGATAATGGCAGAGCACTTTTCTTATTCGGAAGTTTATTTTTGCAGGCTTTTTAAACAGCATTTTGGTGAGAGTTTTATAAGCTTTCTTACTGACTTTAGGATCAAAAAAGCTGTAGACATGCTGACCAATACAGGCTTAAGCGTAAAAGAAATCGGGAAGCTTGTAGGTTATGAGGATTCTAACTATTTTACCAAGGTATTTAGAAGGGTTATGAAGGTAAGTCCTAGTGAATATAAGGCAAGCCTTTGAAATAGGTATTCTTGTACTTTAATTACAGAAATCCGCACTTACTGCGGATTTCGTAAGAAAGTGATTCAAGAGGAAAACAAGCCCTGCAGCGAAGCTGCTTTTAAATGGCTTGTTTTCAGGATTTTTGACATGTAATGGCAAAAATACATGACTTTTAGGGCAAAGCGACAAAAAAGCACAAAAATGCACAACCTTATATTCGTAATTAAGTAAAAAACATACAATATGCACACAAGTAGTTAAGATTTTACTATCCGATGTTAAAAAATTACCATTTTAGCACTCCATAAGTTGACTATATAATGTCAATGTAAACAAAATCTTGTTGCAATCGCAACGTTTATGATTATGGAGGGTTCAGGATGAAAAAGAAATTGTTGAGTACACTTGTATGTACAACTGTTGTTGCATCTATGTTAAGTGGCTGCGGACTTAGCGCACCTGCTGAAACGACTACAGATACAGCACAACAAACAGCTACAGAAGCTGTTGCAGAGGAAAAAACAGAAGAAAAAACAGATGCAGCAGATACAGCTGAGTCTGCAGAAGCTACAGAAGTAGCTACAGATTCAGAGTATACAGTTAATGAAGCTGCTGCAGCAGATCCTGCTATAACACTTACTATGGCAGAAGTTAATCCTATAGAGGATACAATCTGTGGGGCTATGGATACCAAATTTAAGGAAGCAGTTGAAGCTATGTCAGGTGGTTCAATCACAATCGATCTTCAGGGTGGTGGTGTACTTGGTGTAGAAGCTGATATTCTGGATGGTATGCTTGGCGGAACAGGTACAGTAGATGTTTGCCGTATTTCAGCATTCGCTCTTAATTCTTATGGATGCGATAAGGCAACACTTCTTTCACTTCCATATACATTCCAGGACAGAGATCACTTTTGGACATTTGCTAATTCGGATTTAGCACAGGAATTCCTTAACCAGTCCTCAGAAATAGGCCTTGGTGTAAAGGGATTATATTATGGAGAAGAGGGCTTTAGACATTTCTTTACAGCAGAGGATAAGCCTGTTACAACTCCGGCAGATATGGCAGGTATGAAGATCAGAGTATCTAATGACCCTGTTATGACAGCCATGGTTGAGAGTCTTGGTGCTACACCATCTCCTGTATCAATGTCTGAGATCTATCAGTCACTTCAGAACGGAACAATCGATGGAGCAGAGCAGCCAACAGCTAACTATGCATCTAACTCATTTGATGAAGTTGGTCCTAACCTTACAATGGACGGACATACACTGGGCGCTATGATGACAATCATCACAGAAGCTTCATGGGACAAGCTTACAGAGAATCAGCAGCAGGTAATTGTTGAAGCTGGTAAGATTGCTTCAAACTACTGCCGTGAAGTATCTGAGCAGAAGGAAAATGAAGTTCTTGAAGAGCTCAAGGCTGAAGGCAGAAATATTATTGAAGTAACAGATAAGTCTGAGTGGCAGGAAGCTTGTAAGCCAATCGCTGATCAGTATGCTACAGGCGATCTTGCAGATATCTATCAGCAGATTCTTGATATGGCTGAATAATTTAAAAGTCTTACTTAAACTAATTACAGCCTCGGAACATAAATTTCCGGGGCTGTTTTACTAAAGGATTGGGGGCGTAAAAAATGCCTGAAATATTTTTAAAACTTAGAAAAATAGAGCCTGTATACAAGCTTGTTTATGCGATATTCCTCAATATCTGTAAAGCTCTTCTTGTAGCAGACATACTCATAACAAGCTGGGTTGTTCTTGCCCGATATATTACAGCTATTCCTGCGCCTAACTGGGGCGAGGAACTTATTTTGACTCTTATGTCTTATATGGCAGTGCTGTCAGCAGCTCTCGCCATTAAAAGAAATGCACATATACGTATGACTTCCTTTGACAGATATCTGCCTAAAAATCTGGTAATAGCTCTTGATTTACTGGCAGACATAGCAGTACTAATACTTGCGTTTATCATGCTGTTTATAGGCTGGAAATATGCAGCCAACATAGGTTCAAAGGGAACATATATCAGTATGCCATGGCTTTCCAAATTCTGGATGTATTTCCCAATACCTCTTGCCGGAATTGCAATGATATTCTTTGAACTTGAAAGAATCGTCATTGATATAGAAAGATTTTTCGGCGGTAAGGAGGATACGATATGACAATAAATACAACAGCTATAGTAATCTTACTTGCAAGCTTTTTAATAATGGTGTTTTTAAGATTTCCTATTGCTTATTCAGTAGCGATTTCATCTCTTTTATGCCTGGCTTATCAGGGACTTCCTCTGGCAACACTATCTCAGCAGATGATTAAGGGTATTAGCTCATTTTCACTGATGGCCGTTCCGTTTTTCATTACCATGGGTGTTCTCATGGGGTCCGGTGGTATTTCTGAAAAGCTTCTTAGCCTTGCTGATGCATGTGTTGGCTGGATGACTGGTGGTCTTGCCATGGTAAATATTGTTGCCTCATACTTTTTTGGCGGAATATCAGGATCAGCTGCAGCAGATACAGCATCCCTTGGCTCTCTTGAAATCCCTATGATGGTTGATAGAGGCTACGATAAAGACTTTTCAACAGCGGTAACTATTTCATCTTCTGTAGAGGGTATGCTTGTTCCGCCTTCTCATAACATGGTTATCTATGCCACAACAGCAGGTGGCCTTTCAGTTGGAGCACTGTTCCTTGCAGGATACCTTCCTGGAGCTATACTGGCAGCAAGCCTTATGGTTGGTTCATATTTTATCTCTAAAAAGAGACACTATCCAAAGGGCGAAAAGTTCAGCCTTAAGAGACTTGGAAAAGAATTCAGAACTTCAATCTGGGCTTTGTCTGCAATTTTAATAGTTGTAGTCGGAGTAGTAGCAGGTGTATTTACTGCTACAGAATCTGCAGCTATTGCCGTTATTTATTCTCTTCTTGTAAGTATTTATGTTTATAAAGGAATTACATGGAAACAGGTATGGAAGCTTATTGACTCCTGTATTGATACTCTTTCAATAGTTCTTATACTGATTGCTACATCAAATGTTTTCGGATACTGTCTTACAACACTTCATGTTCCGGAACTTGCAGCCAAAGCGATTACAGGCGTTTCAAGTAACCCATATGTTATAGCACTTCTCCTTAATCTTATCCTTCTGGTACTTGGAATGATTATGGATATGGCACCTATTATTCTTATTTCAACACCAATACTTCTGCCAATAGCTACATCAATTGGTATTGACCCGATTCAGTATGGTATCATGCTGGTTCTTAACTGCGGTATTGGACTTTTAACTCCTCCTGTTGGAGCAGTACTGTTTATAGGTTCAGCCATAGCAGATGAGCCTATGGAAAAGGTAGTAAAAGCACAGCTGCCATTCTACGTTATGATGATAATTGCACTTGTCATTATTACATTTATACCGGCTGTCAGCCTCTGCATACCTAAATTGTTTGGTTATTGATGGTATAGATGATAATTCAAAACTTCCGGCACAGAGTATTTGGTGGAATGAGCCTAATATATTCTGGGGCCGGGAGTTTTTTATTAAATAAGAGAGAAGCATAATATTCGCATAAAATTCGCGGCCGGCATGGATTTCTGATTGAAGTCACAAGAACATATGATAATATATATTTAAAACTGCAGGGAGTAAGGAAATGCAGTGTTAGGGGAGGTTTTTGATGGAGTATAGATATAAGTTTAGAAATACACCGGGGGATTTCTTTCTTTTTAACATGAGTAATATCTATAGCCAGTGGACAGCTATAGTAAATGTACTTTTTACTGCAGCACTGATTATACTGACTATAACCAGGTGGGGAACTTCTTCTGACGTTCTAAGAGCATTTATGCTCATTGGAGTATTTCTTTTTCCTGTAATTCAGCCACTTGTAATATATATAAGAGCTATGGCACAGGCAAAAGCCATAACAGAAGAAACTGAACTTTCCTTTGACAATAGCGGAATGCATATTCAGGTTAAAGACCATAAACAGCTCATAAAGTGGAGTGAATATAAAACTGTTATTAAAAGAAAAGCCTTGCTGATACTTATTCCTGATGGAAGTCATGCATATATTCTTACTAACAGGATTTTAATGGATCAGAAGGATTATCTGTATCAGTTTATCGTTTCAAAAACCAGTGGAAAATAATTTATTGGCTCCTGAAACAAAGTGAGCAAAATACATATTTGTATATGTGGTGGAAAAATTGTTTAAAAGAAAAAGTTTTAGTGGATTAGTTAAAAAGAAGATTGTGGGAGCCGTTCTTGTGATGGCTGTGTCGATGTCTCTTTTGTCCTGTAATAGAGGACAGGAGGAGGCAGACTATGACTCCCCTTATAATACAATTTGCGAAGCATACAAGGATGTAAGTCCCAAGTATGTGTTTATATATGCGGAGAATCAGGCCAAGGACTATCCGACTTCTCTTGGAGCATTCAGGTTTGCTTATCTTGTTCATGAAAAGTCCAAAGGACGCATTCAGATAAGAGTATATGTGGATGGGGAACTGGGGGATGAGCAGGACCTGGCCAAAAAGATGCAGCAGGGAGGCCTTGATTTCATGCGGGCTTCCATGGCAGGACTTACCGAGTATAGCGATAAATCCCAGGTTCTTATAATGCCTTATTTATACAAGGATGCAGACCATATGTGGGAAGTTCTGGATGGAGAAATCGGTCAGGAGATCATGGATTCTTTTGATGGAACAGGGCTTAAGGCTTTATCCTGGTACGATGCCGGTGTTAGAAATTTTTATTCAGATACACCTATTTATACCCTTGAAGATATGGAAGGGAGAGTAGTAAGAATACAGGATTCTGACATTATGAATGATGTGATTCAGTGCCTTGGAGCTACAGCCTACCCTACAGAATATGATGAAGTATATTCTGCGCTTCAGACAGGGCGCGTGGATACTGCAGAGAATAACTTCTCAAGCTATGAATCCATGGAGCATTATAAAGTTGCCAAATATTATATTCTGGATGAACATATGCGTATTCCGGAACTACAGCTGATTTCCCAGACTACCTATGACAAGCTTACGGATGAAGAAAAGGAAATAATTTCAAGCTGCGCAAAAGAATCTGCTATATACCAAAGGCAGTTATGGCTGGAAAGAGAAGAAGTATCACAGAAAAAAATCCTGGAAGAAGGCGGAGTGATCATAACTTTATCCGCCGAAGAAAAACAGAGATTCCAGACTGCAGTACAACCTGTATATAAGAAGTACTGCAGCAAATATATGGATCTCATTGAAAAAATACAACAGTAATATCAGTCTTCTACGAAGTCTTCACGATATGGAGTGAAGATGTCTAAGAGTACGCCCTCTTCAAGGCATACGCAGCCATGTTCTACACCATCTGTCTTAAGAAGGGTATCACCTTTTTCTACAATGTGTTTTTCGCCATCAATCTCAAACTCAAATTTGCCACTGACAACGTAGGTTATCTGTGTATGAGGATGATGGTGAAGTGCACCGATAGCTCCCTTTTCGAAGTGATTCTCAACAGTCATTACATCACTGTTGTAGGCAAGAACACGTCTTACAACACCGTTTCCCTGATCCTCAGGTTTAATATCTTTATAATATACCCATCTGTCGTTTTTCATTATTGACCTCCATTTTAAAATTATTATTCTACATAGCTTCTGACTATACTTCTAATAGTATCATACAGGTGAGGCTTGAGTTCATCAAGATTAACGGGATCACTGTAAATAATTGAACTGTAAGCTGTGGCACCCACAAGCTCAATGATAAGAAAGAGCATGATTTCCGGATCGTGAATCTGAGCCTTGGCTTTTTTTACCATAAGCTCGTATATATCCTTGAAGCTGACATCTTCATTATCTATGGTGGTTTCCGATAAAGCCTTTTTGAAAACGCCCCAGCTTAAATCCTTGTACATAAATGTAAGTAAGGGTTTGTTGCTGTTTAGCTCATCCAGAATATATCCCACTATGAATATAAGATCATTCTCCAGATTTCTGTCTATATCAGAATTTTCCAGGGCATTATAGGCCGCTTCAAATAGCTGGCTTGATTTATGAGCAATAAGGCGGTTTCTAAGGTCATATTTATCCTTGAAATACAGATAAAAGGTTCCCTTGGCAACACCTGCTTTTTCAGCAATATCAGCTATGGAAGTTTTATTTATGCCCTGTGACTGGAATAATTCAAATCCGGTATTTAGAAGTGCTTCAAGCTTTTGCTTTTTGTTTGAATCCCATTTTCCCATAATCTTGCCTGTAACTCCTTTATATTTAAGCCTGGTACCTGATGGGACAGACCCGTTTTTGTGCCTCCGGCTTTTTACTTAGTATAGAGAATTCGCAGTATCTTTTGCAATAGCAGATGGAAATATTATTTGCAAAAAAACGCTTTAAATAAAGGTCTTTGATAATTTTTGACCAAAATTCATAATTTGGGTAATGACCAACGGTCATAAATGAAGTATAACAGATAATGTGATAAATGACCATAAGTCAAAATTGTTATTGAGGAGGCAATGAAAAATGGATAGGCTATCGAGATTAATAGTAAAGTTAAGATTTCCAATTTTTATTATTAGCCTGGCGCTGCTGATTCCGGCATTTTTTGGATATGTTGGTACAAGAATCAACTATGATATTCTGACATATCTGCCGGAGGATATTGAGACCATGAAGGGACAGGATATCCTGGTGGATCAGTTTGGTACCGGAGCATTTTCAATGTTTATAGTGGAGGGGATGGAAACTAAAGACGTTGCTGAGCTTAAGGCTCAGATAGAAGAAGTTCCCCATGTGGAAAAGGTCGTATGGTACGACAGCTTTATGGATATAAGTGTTCCTATGGAGCTGTTACCAACAGATTTGTACGATGCATTTAACAATGGCGATGCGACACTGATGTTTCTGATATTTGATGACACCACATCAGCAGACGGCACTATGGATGCCATAGAACAGATAAGATCCATAGCAAATGAGAAGTGCTTCTTAAGTGGTATGTCTGCAATAGTTACGGATACCAAGAACATGGCAGAAAAAGAAACACCTATATATGTAGGTATTGCAGTACTTCTGGCAACAATAGTATTGTCTCTTACCATGGATTCCTTCCTTATTCCGATTTTCTTTTTGTTAAGTATAGGAATCGCAATACTGTATAATCTGGGAACCAATATATTCCTTGGAGAGATATCCTTTATTACCCAGTCACTCAGTGCAGTACTTCAGTTGGGTGTTACCCTGGATTATTCAATCTTTTTGTGGCACAGCTATCAGGAAGCATTGGAAAAAACTCCCGATGATAAAAAGGAGGCGATGGCTCAGGCTATATCAGCTACATTCCAGTCAGTAATAGGTAGTTCAATAACTACAATTGCAGGTTTCGTTGCTCTTTGCTTTATGAGCTTTAGAATCGGACTTGATCTTGGTGTGGTAATGGCCAAGGGTGTTGTATTTGGAGTTATCGGATGTATAACAATACTTCCAAGCATGATACTTATTTTTGACAATGTAATCGAGAAAACAAAACATAAGCCTTTGATGCCTGAATTTGATAAGATCCCAAAATGGATTGCCAATCACTATGGGATACTGGGTATCCTTTTCCTTGTTCTTCTTGTACCGGCTATATGGGGTTATAATCATACCTCAGTTTATTATGATCTTGCCGAAACACTTCCGGATTCACTTCCAAGTGTTCAGGCCAACCATGAGCTGGATGAAAATTTTGACATGAATAATGCTTACATGATTCTGGTGGATTCAGAGATGGATTCAGCAAACATGAACAGTATGATAAATGAGATTAAAGCAGTTGACGGAGTAGACAGTGTTCTTGGACTTGAAGCTTTGATCGGACCATATATGCCAAAGGAAATGATTCCTGATGATATAAAAGAGATTCTCGAAAGTGAAGATTATAAGATGATCATGATCGCTTCCGAGTATAAGACAGCATCAGATGAAATAAACGCACAGATAGAAAATGTAAACTCAATAGTTAAGAGCTACGATTCCAATGCAATGGTTGTAGGTGAGGCACCTTGTACCAAGGATCTTATAACTATAACAGACAAGGATTTCCAGGTTGTAAGCTGGGTATCAATTTTAGCGGTATTTTTCATAATTGCATTTGTACTTAAATCTGCTTCACTTCCATTTATACTGGTGGCAGTTATTGAGTTTGCCATATTTATAAACATGGGTATTCCTGCTTATACAGGAACTGTAATACCTTTCATCTCATCGGTTGTAATCGGAACTATTCAGCTTGGATCAACCGTTGACTATGCAATACTTATGACTACCAGATATTGCAAGGAACGTAAGGAAGGACATAGCAAAAAAGAGTCCACTACCATTGCACTTCAGACCAGTATGAAGTCAGTTATAGTAAGTGCCCTTAGCTTTTTCTCTGCAACCTTTGGTGTAGGACTTATTTCAAGTATAGATATGATCGGATCACTTTGTAACCTTATGGCAAGAGGTGCTCTTATAAGTATGACAGTTGTTCTTTTGGTTTTACCTGCCATGTATATGATATTTGATCCTATTATATGCAAGACGACAGCAGGCATGACAGTTTCTGAAAATGAGCATGAAGGCGGCTTTATACTTAAGCACCATGCAGCATGATTTGTAAAAAACGGAATTTATTATTTTATGTTTATAAAACGGAGGCAGTAAAATGGTTAGGAAAAAATTGGTTAAAATAACATCAATTGCACTTATATTGGCTTTATCAGCATCTACCACAGCCTGTGGCAGTGCTGCAAATAATGAAACAGCAAAAATGGTTACACAGGAAACAGTTAATGAAGATAAGCTGGAGGAAACAATGAATGCCAGCTCATTTGGATCAAGCAATACCGATGCCGGTAAGGTTGAAACAGTTTATGTAATGGCCAATAATGAGGGAAGTGTTAATGAGGTCATTGTAAGTGACTGGTTAAAAAATACTGATGCAAGTGCTACCATCAGCGATGCATCAACTCTTTCAGATATTGTAAATGTAAAAGGAAATGAAACCTATACAGAAAATGCAGACGGTTCCATAACCTGGAATGCAAACGGATCTGATATTTATTACCAGGGAACTACCAGTGAAGAGCTTCCTGTTTCTGTAAAGATTTCTTATAAACTTGACGGTAAGGATATTACACCACAGGAACTGGCAGGAAAAAGCGGAAATGTAACCATACGTTTTGATTATACCAATTCATCCAAGAAAACAGTTGATATAGACGGTGAGGAGACAGATATCTATACACCTTTTGCAATGATTTCCGGTGTTATGCTTGACTCCTCAAAGTTTACAAATGTGGAAGTTACTAACGGAAAAGTAGTTACTGATTCCAATAATTATGTTGTTATGGGTGTAGCTCTTCCGGGACTTAAAGAAAGCCTTAACCTTAATGAGGATAAGCTTGATGAACTTGAAATTGAGGAGGACATCAACATTCCTGAATCTGTGGAAATAACAGCTTATACAAACGGATTTGAGATGCCTATGACTCTTACAATGGCCACAAGTGATGCCTTATCTGACCTTGGTTTTACAGGCCTTAGCAATTCAAACAGCATTGACAAGGTTCAGGGAGATATGGATGAATTACAGGATGGTTCAACCAAGCTTGTGGATGGTTCGGGAGAACTTCTTGATGGTACAAAAGAGTTAAAAGACGGCACTCAGGAGCTGGCGGATGGAGCTGTAGAGCTTAAAGATGGAACAAAGAAATTAAGTGACGGTACAAATGATCTTTATGATGGTCTTTCAGAATATACAGAGGGAGTATCAAAGGTAAATGACGGAGCAGCACAGCTTGATAGTGGTGCTTCAGAATTAAACAGTGGTATAGCTACAGCTAAATCCGGTGCAGATCAGCTTAAATCCGGTATGGATAGCAGCAATCTTGTATCCAGTGCCCAGGCTCTTGCTGATGGAACAAAGGCATTAAAAGAAGGTGTTGATACAGCTGTAAGTACATTAAACAGTAGCCTATCAAGTGTTTCTACAGAAATGACAACAAGTGAGCAGGCAGCAACTCTCGCTGCAGGATATCTTGCAGGAACAGTTACACCTGATTCGTCTACATATACAGCTATTAACTCAGCCCTTGCTCTTTATACCTCATCCATAGCAGATCAGGTTGTATCAAGTACAGGAAATGAAACACTTTCAGCCCTTAAAGCTTCAGGTGATTATATACAGTTCTGGGGAGCAGTTAAGTCTGCCAAGTCAAGTTATGAATCAGAAGCTGCAAAATACTATACGGCACTTCTTTCAGCCAAAATAGACGCAGCTACTACATCAGCTTATGAAAAGACCTATTCTGTAATGATGGATTATCTTGCATCAGAAGCAGCAATTGAAACTGAAACCGGAACTGTAACAGATAGTGAAACAGTTTCTAAAGACAGTTCAGAAACAGAGGATGTAGAGGAAGTAACAGAAGATAATACAGAAGAAAGTGAAAATTCATCAAAGGAAGAGAACACCGAAGAAAATACAGATGAACAAGAAACAGATGAAGAAGTAGCAGAGGAAGATAAATCCGGTGATCAGGAATCCGAAGATTCAAATGAGGATGGTGATAGTCAGGAAGATGATACAGAAGAATCCTCAGAAGATATTACTGATGAAAACACAGAAAATTCTGATGAGACAGAGGAAGAGGATTTAGAAGAAGCAGAAGAAGCAGAAGAAAATACAGAAAATGTAAAGCAAAGCAAAAAAGTTACTGCTACCTATAATTCAGATACAACTTCAGGTAGCTTAACAGAAACACAGCTTGCCTGCCTTAGTGCTTATAAGCAGTATTCTGAAGGGGCAGCAGCCCTTAGTACAGCCATTACAACTGCTCAGGCAGCATGTACTGCAGGAGCCGGAACACTGGATACTATGATAACCAAAATGAGTGGCATGGATTTATCAGGTCTTGCTAAACTTCAAGCCGGTGCAACTGAGCTTGCTACCAAGACTCAGGCACTTCCAAGTGGTATCACAAAGCTTTACAATGGCATGGTAGCTTTGGATGATGGTCTTGCCAAGATTCAGACAGGATCCCAGCAGCTTAAAGACGGAACAGCTACTCTCTATGATGGAACAAGTACTCTGGCATCTAATAATTCTACTTTGATGGATGGTGCTTTAAAGCTTAAGGATGGTGCATCAGAGCTTTATGACGGAACAGTTACTCTGCAGGATGGCACAACAGAGCTTAATGATGTAGCAGGCAAACTCTTAGATGGTGTTCAGGAACTTAAGGATGGTATGGTTAAGTTTGATGAAGAAGGAATTCAGAAACTTTCCAGTGCTTTCGATGGTGATATACAGTCTTTTGCAGACAGACTTCAGGCTATAGAAGATGCTTCCAGGGAATATACTTCATTCTCAGGTGTATCAGATGATACCACCGGCAGTGTTAAGTTCATTATTAAGACTGATGGAATTAATCTTTAATAAAGTCTTATGGGATTTCACATAAGTGAAAGACCTAATTACATTACAAAAGAAAAAAGAAAGTAAATTAAAAACTCCGGTTACCGAATATATTCTGGTAACCGGAGTTTTTCCCTCATAAATAATTGAAAACCGTCTACTTAGCTGGCTGATTCATGAGCCATTTCACGGCAAATATTGTTATAAAAGAGTGCTTCCTGTCTCGCTTTCTCCATGGTCAGATTATCAGCCTTGGCAATTGCGATAAACTCATCATTAGTTTCAAGGTCATAACCACCACATTGGCATATCCTTGACCATAACTGCCAGCTGGTCTGTCCTTTAATAAGCGTGAAAAGAAGCGCACCTGAGTCCGCATGACGTTCAATGGTATTATCTGCAATTTTTACTGTTGTCATAGGCCGCTCCTTTCTTTAAAAGATAGACACAATTTCTTTTGAAGTGATTTTATTTTAATACATGTCGGAAACTTTTTCAATAGTAAAAATTGCAAAAAGTGGCGCTAATAGTGAGTTATAGGAAACGCAAATAAGAGTGAAATTTTCTTTCGGAATATAAAACCACTATATATTGTATTTCGAAACGAAATATTAAGAATTATAATACCAAAATAAAGAAACTAAAAATTCTATAAACCGACTATTTCGTAATAAAATTTTTTATTAACTGAAAGAGAATATTTTTATAAAAAATTAACTACAATATAATTGTGTTAAATATATATTGGATTTATAATTTTATCATGCAAACAAACAGTCTATAGTTGTGTTTAGAAACTTTATGTTATGCAATCAATTGCAATAAGCAGTTGCAGAAAATTTATGATACGGTTAAGTGAAAGAGGGAAAATTTAATGAATAATACCATAGAATTCAAGGAGCCTTCTTTTGAAGATGCTTCAAAGCTGGCTAAAATATATGCACTAAGAGATAACAAAACCTGTGACAGTACAGTGTTGGACACTTATATTTGGAAAAGTCTTTACAATACCAAAATATATATAGAAGATGAAGCAGCCCTGATTTTAATGAAAGATGAAGAAGGCTACTTCGCTGCGATGCCTTATTGCAATGAAGAAAAACTGGAGGAATATTTTAATAAATTAAAGGACTATTTTAATAATGTATTAAAGTCACCTCTTGTAATAAAGCTTGCCGATGAAGAAGCTTTAAATGTTTTGGGACTTTTTGATAATCAGGAATTTGAACTTAAGGAAGAATTTGATCTTAAGGATTATTTGTACAGCGCAGAAGATTTAAGAAGCCTTGCAGGCAAAAAATTTCAGAAGAAGAGAAATCTTGTTAATAAATTCAATAAAGAGTATGAAGGCAGATGGGAATATAAAACCTTATGCTGTACAGATGTTTATTATCTGGAAGAATTTATGAAAAAATGGGTTAAACACAGATTAAGTGAAGGTGTTGAGAGTGAAGAGACCCTTCTTCTGGAAAAAGACGGAGTGATAGATATACTTATGAACTGTGATAAAATCACATTCAGAGTAGGTGGAATTTTTATTGATGGTCAGATGGAAGCTTTTACCATAGGATCCTATAATACCAATGAGAAAATGGTGGTTGTCAGTATAGAAAAGGGTAATTCGGAGATTCCGGGTATATATCAGGTTATAAATCAACAGTTTTTGCTAAATTCTTATGAAGGAGCAGAACTGGTTAACAGAGAGGATGATATGGGAATCGAAGGACTTCGCCATGCCAAAGAAAGCTATAATCCTATAGGATTTGCCAGAAAATATAAGGTGCAGCAAAAATGATTGAAATTATTCAGGATAAAAACATAACAAGAAAACTCTATGAAGAATGCTTTGAGGATCCCAAAAACTTTGTGGATTATTACTATGAAGATAAATGCAGTGA
>JAILBM010000064.1 GCA_024680925.1 Butyrivibrio sp. | reverse complement strand
AATGTGACTCTCTATGCCGGAAAAAGAGTAAAGGGAATTGTTAATCTGTCAAAGTCTTATGGAACGGCTTGTAAGTTAAGATTTCTTGAAGGATTCAGAGAGCAGAAAAACATATATCTGTATGAAGATGAGATACAGTTTACCAGGGATGGAATAGTTTTATGCAAGGATAGTCTGGATAATTTTATAAGATCAATTGAAGAAAATAATAAGGACGAGATTCTAAAGAATGTATCAGCGCTTTTTGAGGATATGGAAAAATCAGGTGTAATGGGAGCTTCTATGAACCTTAATATTAATTACCTGCTTTTCCAGCTCATAAATCTTGCAACTGAGCAGGACAGCGAGATAAATCAGGAAGAAATTTTGAGACTTATCAGTGAAAATACCTTTGAAGAAGGTGTAAGAAGAGGAAGCCGCGTTCATATCTCTAAGTTTGCAAGTGAATATGCTGATTATTTGCAGCAGCTTAGAAAAAATGTTTCAAGAGGAGCTCTCGGGGATGTTGAGAGAGAAATAAAAAAGAATTATATGAATAACCTTACTTTGAAGGAGCTTGGGGATAAGTATTATGTAAATAGTGCATATCTGGGACAGCTTTTCCATAAAAAGTATGGATGTTCTTTTAAAGATTACCTGAATAATTATAGAATTGAACAGGCTGTTTCGCTTATTCTCAAGAACGATATGAAGACTTATGAAATCGCAGAAGCCGTTGGTTACAAGGATGTGGACTACTTTGTTAACAAATTTATAGCGATAAAGGGGTGTACACCTACAAAATTCAGAAAAAGTGCAGAAACATAATTTGTCGGGTTTTTTTATATATTTTATCGGATTTTAATAAATATTTATTCTAGTAGAATGTAACTATAACAAATAGGGGAGCGGAAAACCAGAAATGGCAAGGCTCGGATTAAGGAGGGTTACATATGAAAAAGAAAGCATTAAGTCTTTTACTATCCATGGTTGTAGTTGCTTCTACAGTTGCCTGTGGCAGCTCACAAGGAACAGATAGTACAGAGAGTACCGAAAGTTCTGAGGGAGAGGTTGCAGGAGCATCTAAAGAAGCTGATACTGAAAGCTCAGAAGTAAAAGAGTTTACAGCATTCTTTGCAGTTCCTGGATCAGAAATCAATGATGATAATGAAATCCAGCAGATGATTGCAGAAAAGACAGGGGTAAAGGTTAAGGAAACATGGCTTACAGGTCAGACAGCAGAAGAAGCAGTTGGTACACTTATAGCCGGTGGAGAATATCCTGATTTTATCGATGGTGGAGATGGAATGATGCAGCTTTATGAAGCAGGAGCTCTTGTTCCATTGGATGATTACCTTGACAGTTATCCAAATATCAAAGCTTATTATACAGACCAGGAATGGGATAAGCTTAGACAGGACGATGGACATATCTACTGGATGAATCAGTTCCAGAACATCAAAGGTGAGGATACAACATGTACTCATAATGATGAGGCATTCTGGATTCAGACAAGGGTTCTTGAATGGGCAGGATATCCTGAGATTAAGACAATGGATCAGTATTTTGATCTTATTGAATCTTATAACGAAGCAAATCCTACAATGGAGGATGGGACGGAGAATATCCCATATACAATCCTTTGTGATGACTGGAGATATTTCTGTCTTGAAAATGCTCCTGAATTTTTGGATGGATATCCAAATGATGGATCAGTTATAGTTGACCCTGATGAACTTAAGATTATTGACTATAACACAACAGATACAGCTGTTGCATATTTTAAAAAGCTTAATGAAGAATATCAGAAAGGAATAGTAGATCCTGAGTCATTTACACAGACTTATGATGAATATATTGCAAAGCTTTCAACAGGAAGAGTGCTCGGTATGATCGATCAGTGGTGGGATTTTGCATTTACAGCAGGTGATGCGATTAAATCAGCAGGACTTGATAAACAGGGATGTATGTATGTACCACTTCCTATAACAATTTCTGAAGATGTTCAGAACCAGTGGCATAACTCAGGCGGAGTACTTAATGTAGCAAGTGGTCTTGCAGTTACAACAAGCTGCGAAGATGTTGAGGGTGCTCTTCAGTTTATTGATGATCTTCTTGGACAGGAAGTTCACAACTTAAGATTCTGGGGTGTTGAAGGTGTAGATTACGAAGTTGGAGATGACGGAATTTTCTACAGAACAGAAGAAGAAAGAACAAATGCTGCAGATACAGCATATAAGGCATCACATATTTGTACATATTCATATTTCCCACAGTGGCTTGGAACAAGTGATGATGGAATTAATGCTAACATGCCATCAGATCAGCCAAATGAATACTATGATTCTCTTGCAGATACAGTTAAAGAGTGTCTTTCAGCTTATGGCGCTCAGACATATGTAGATATGCTTGGAACAAATGAAGCTCCAGGACCATGGTATCCAATGTATTCATATTCAAACAACCTCACAACATCTACAGATGCTGGTGTTGCATGGAACCTTATGGGTGAAGTTAAGCATGAATATCTTCCTAAGGTAGTTATGGCAGAGGATTTTGACAGTGCATGGGCTGAATATATGGAAGCATATAATGCATGTAATCCACAGGATTTCCTCGATGCAATGCAGACAGAGCTTGAAAGAAGAGTAGAAGAAGCTGCCAAATTTGCAGAATAATTAAAAACTATTTGTTGCCATATGATGTATGGGGATTTCATCATAAATAAAGTTTCTAAATAACAAATAACTAAATGGAGACAGGCAGAATAAAGTTTTGCCTGTCTTCTTCTTTTAAGGGAGCACTGTAATATGAAAACAAAAATAGATATTAATACTATAAAAAAGCAAAAAACACTTTTACTGTGGGGCGGAGCTATAACTATATATGGAATCATTTTCTATTATCTTCCTCTGGCAGGATGGCTTATGGCATTTCAGAACTATAAACCCAAGGATGGTCTTCTCCATTCTGCGTTTATAGGACTGGATAAATTTGTAAGACTTTTTTCAGATGTGACATTTCTTAAAGTAATCAGAAATACACTTGCAATGGGTGTTATTAATCTCGTAGCAACATTTGTAATGGCAATAGTATTTGCAATACTTCTTAATGAAGTAAGAAATGTATTTGGCAAAAGAGTAGTTCAGACTATCTCATATCTGCCACACTTCCTTTCATGGATCATAGTTACAGGTATTTTGCATGATGCACTTTCAGGCACAGGTATTATAAATGAACTTCTTATGAAGTTTGGCTTTGTGGATCAGGGAATCAATTTCTTTGCACATACACAGTATTTCTGGCCGATTGTAGCTTTTGCCAATGTATGGAAGGAAACAGGATGGAATGCAATCATCTATCTTGCAGCTATTACATCTATTGATCCTGCTCTTTATGAAGCTGCAGCTATTGATGGCGCTGGTAGATGGGGAAAGATAAGACATGTAACACTTCCTGGAATAAAACCTACAATCATCATTCTGCTTCTTATGAATGTGGGCAATGTACTTAATGCAGGATTCGAAATTCAATACCTGTTAGGTAATGGCCTTGTACAGAGCGTTTCTCAGACAATTGATATTTATGTTCTTAAATGGGGTATCAGCCAGAGCGATTATTCAATTGGTACAGCGGCAGGTATTTTTAAGAGTGTTGTCAGTATAATTTTGATCGTAATTGCCAATCAGATTGCAAAGAGAAGCGGAGAAGAAAGACTTTTCTAATTACTTAAAATCAGGATGTGATTACATATCAGGAGGAATGAAATGGATACAGCTAATACTAAGATATATCAGAATGGCTCTGTAAATATAGATAAAAAACGTGATTCTAAAAATAAATCAGTAGCAAAACGAAGAAGAAAAACTTCAACCGGAGATAAGATATTTACAATCTGCAATACTATTTTTATGCTTCTATTTGTGCTTATAACTCTTTATCCGGTACTTAATACACTTGCCATCTCCTTTAATGATGGTACAGATGCTCTTAGAGGTGGAATTTATCTGATCCCAAGAAAATTTACATTAAAGAATTATGTAACAGTAATGCAAAAGGATAATCTTATCACAGGAGCTTATATTACTGTTTTAAGGACTATAATAGGAACTTTGCTTTCGCTTGCTACTAATGCAATACTTGCATATATAGTAAGCCGTAAGGAATTTATTTTCAGAAAACAGCTTTCTTTATTCTGGGTTATTACAATGTATGTAAATGGAGGTCTTATACCGACATTTCTTCTCTATAAGAATCTTCATCTTACAAATACTTTCTGGGTTTATGTTATACCGGGAACAATCAGTGCATTTAATATGCTTGTTATAAGAACATATATGAATGGTATTTCCGAGAGTCTTACTGAGGCAGCACAGCTTGACGGAGCAGGATATACAACAATATTCCTTAAAGTAATATCACCACTTTGCAAACCTGTATATGCTACAATTGCTCTATTTGTTGCTGTATATCAGTGGAACTCATGGTTTGATGCCATGCTTTACAATAGAATGAGTGATAATCTTACTACTTTACAATATGAACTTATGAAGCTATTATCTTCTGTAACAAATCAGGGTACATCGGCTGAAGCTATGAAAAACGCCATGGGAACAGTTACTCCTACTTCTGTACGAGCTGCAGCAACTATAATTACAATGCTTCCTATAATCTGTATTTACCCGTTCCTTCAGAAC
Organism: Butyrivibrio sp.; assembly: GCA_024680925.1. GTDB lineage: Bacteria > Bacillota > Clostridia > Lachnospirales > Lachnospiraceae > Butyrivibrio. Next base: position 821 of record JAILBM010000064.1, on the reverse strand, counting down.
TATTTTGTTGCAGGACTTACACTTGGTGGCGTAAAGGAGTGATCTATATGAAATATAGAAATATATTTGCAGAATGTGGATATGAACAGAAAGAGATAAATAAAAGAGTAGAAGATACTTTTAATGAAATTTTTTATGGAGAAGAAAAATTTGTCTTTTTTAATGAAGATAAAAGCCTTGGATATATAGTTGATACTGGCAATAATGATGTTCGAACTGAAGGAATGTCTTATGCAATGATGATGTGCGTTCAGATGGACAAAAAGCAGGAGTTTGATGCGATATGGAACTGGGCAAAAAAGTATATGTATCTTGAAGAAGGTGAAAATAAAGGGTATTTTGCATGGTCGGTTTCGACAGATGGAAAAAAGAATGCCTATGGACCAGCTCCTGATGGTGAGGAATTTATGGCAATGACGCTTTTATTTGCATCTCACAGATGGGGTGATGGAGTAGATATATATAACTATTCTGACCAGGCAGATAAGATCCTGAAGGCTGTAGTACACAAAGGAGAAGATGGTGTAGGAAGAGCGATGTGGGATCCGGATAATCATCTTATACGATTTATTCCGGATAGAGACTTTTCTGATCCTTCATATCATCTGCCTCATTTTTATGAACTTTTTTCAAAATGGGGTAATCCGGAAGATTCATTATTCTGGAAAAAGGCTGCAACCGAAAGCAGAGAGTTTCTAACAAAGGCATGCGATAAGAATACGGGACTTAGCGCAGAATACAGTTATTTTGATGGAACACCTTACCCGCTTGAACAGGATATATTCGGGAGACATGACTGGTTTTATTCTGATGCATATAGA
>JAILBM010000431.1 GCA_024680925.1 Butyrivibrio sp. | reverse complement strand
AGCAACTGAAATAATCTTTTTAGCCTGCTCCTGACCTATTACATAATCATCCAGTTTAGCCTTTATCTTATGTGGTGCAGGAATATTTTTTATATCAAATTCAGGTTTTACCTTTGGTTCTTTTTCTTTCTTTTTCTTGATCTTCTGAGAATTTGGAATTCCACCCATATTCTGAAAATCATTCATATTCATGAAGCTTATGTTAGGAAAACCGTTACTGTTTTTATTAAGCTCATTCATAAGATTTGGATTATTCAAAAGATTCTGATAATCAAACTGACTAACGGTATCCATAGTCTTATGCATACAATCATCACAAATGCAGATATTGTTTGGAAGATGGAACATCTTGCCCGCTTTACTCTCCGGTCTTCTGCAGACAAAGCATACATCCTCATACTGATTTTCATTATTATCAGTATTTGTTTTATCCTTAGAATCGGAAGCTCCACTCTTATCAGTCTCTTTTTGTGAATCACTATCTTTTTTATCTGTATCTACAATTTCACCATCAACGACTTCTCTGAAATCCAGGTCGTTATCGTTATTTTTATTATCACCCATGACAATTACATCCTTTCAAAACAGGTTTATGCCCTATGACGGCATACAATTAAATTATATGTCACCCATATTGCTCATACAAGTAAACATTCTATTAAATGATAGACACTATACCTTGTTTTGGTAAATTTAAAGTAATCCGCTTCAACACCTAGTTCTAAGACAGAAGAACAAAGAATGTCGCTTGCGACATTCTCGCGCCGAGCGCGGTTGCATTTATGCAACATTTACCTATCGCGCGAGTGCGCATCCTTAGCGGAGCGTTTTTTATATCATAGGAAAGCAATTTCCTATGATATAAAAAAATGGATGAAAGCTTATTACTAAACTTTCATCCACTGATATATCGCAATTTTTATCAGCCACCGAAACTGAATCCGTTAAATCCGCTGCCATTCTGATTATTGTCGCTCTGTCCGTTGTCTGCAGGAGCTTCACCGTCATACTGCTCGCCGTTGCTGCCTGCTGTATTATCATCAACAGAAGTTGATTCTGCTGCCTGAAGAGTAACTTCAAAAGTATACTCATCATAGCTTCCTGCACTGTTGGCTCTCATAACTGTAAGAGTTACCGATGAACCGATTGCATAATATTCAAGCTTGGATTTAAGATCTTCCATTGAAGAAATCTCTTCTCCGTTAAAGGCTGTGATAATATCACCCTTCTGAAGACCGGCTGCTTCAGCACCGCCGCCGTCTGAAATCTGAGCTACATATACACCCTGAGGCATGTTATAAACCTGTGAAACTTCTGATGTTACACTTACACCTGAAATTCCGATATAACCCTGCTCATCTGTGCTTACCTTAATTTTGGTTTCTTCGTTCATGAGCTCATTGATGATAGGAATAGCAGTTGAAATAGGAATTGCATATCCCATACCTTCAATTGTTGAACCACCAATCTTACTTGAGTTAATACCTATAACTTCTCCGTTTGTATTAAGAAGAGCACCACCTGAGTTACCGGGGTTAATTGCTGCATCTGTCTGAATGAAGGTTCCCGTTGATTCATCATCAAGTTCTATTACTCTGTTAAGGGCTGATATAACACCTGTTGTAACTGACTGTCCATATCCCAAAGCATTACCTATAGCAATTGCAGGTTCGCCAACTGTAAGAGAATCTGAATCTCCAAGAGTTGCAATACTGATCATGGACATCTGATCTGTTGTCATATCATCAAGCTGAACTGCAATTACCGCAAGATCCATATCTGAATCTGTTCCCTTTACAGCAGCTTCAACATAAGTGTTGTTACTTTCATCTGTATCACCGTCATAGAAACTTACTTCAAGTGTATCTGCTCCTTCAATAACGTGATAGTTGGTAACTATTAAAAGCTCTGTATCATTCTGACCTACAATAATTCCTGAACCGGATGCTGTCTGTTCTTCTGAATATACCTGACCAAAATATGTAGCTGTTGAAGTATATGTGTTGTTTATGGATACAATTGAAGGCATTACATTCTGTACAACCTGTGTAACGTCTGTAACAACTGTATTTCCTGAAGATGTTGTGGTTGTGGTTGTCTTGATCTCAGAATCTGTTGTGCTTTCTGTAGTATCTGTTGATGCTGTATCTGAAGTGCTTTCAGCTATCTGAGCAATTTCTGATGCAGAATCTGCTGTATTCTTGGTAAGTCCGTAATAACCAACTCCAAGACCTCCTGCAAATACTGCTGCGACACATGCAATTGCTACTGCTTTCTTGGCAACACCGCTTGTTTTTTTCTTCTGGACAGGCTGCTGATATTGATAATTGCCTGACTGTGAAGAATAATTTGCTCCGGAATAATTTCCGTATGAGTTTGTGCCATTAGTATAGCCTGATGCATTGTTTGTATATGCTGAGTTATTGCCATAACTACTTGTGTTATTGGTGTATGAGGAATTATTTCCGTAACTTCCTGTGCTGTTTCCATATGAGCCTGTGCTGCCATATCCTTGTGAGCCTGACTGTGAATTGTAGGAATAACTGCTGCCTGAGCCTGGATTTCCTGCATTAGTGTAGTCATAGGAACCGTAGCTATTATTACCTGAAGCTGATCCATAGTTGTAATTACTATAAGAATTGCTTCCGTATGAAGTATTCTGCTGACCGCTTCCGTAGCTGCCTGTGCTTGAATCAGAAGTGGTATTCTGATTATTCACATAACTGTTTGTGTAAGTTGTGTTCTGGTCATTAGAACCGGATGTGTTTTGATTATTTTCGTTATTGTCTTCGTACATTTTTTGCCGTCCTTTCAAACAACAATGTTTCCCCTCGTTGTTGACAATTTTTTATCCTCTATGATGCTTAGTATAGGCATTGTCTGTGTCTAAATTGTGTTTATTTTATAATAAAAAAATGATATTTGATTTTTAGTTTCATTTTAGTTATTACATCAAACACTGTTGTAACAAGGGTTTGGCAAAAATGTAATTAATAATCCTCTTCTAATATCTGTATTTCCATGTAATCAAATTCCACATTTTCAATAAAAGAATCCTTGGTAAATCTGCATTTTGAGTGAAGCTGAAAATCACGTACGTTTGAATCAAGCCAGTGTGGTTTTTCCAAATCCATCTCATAGCATGCCTTTTCTATGGCATTCATTACCTTATGAGTTCTTGTATCAACAGTTTCATCCTCTATTACAGTATCTCTTAAAAGTCTGTTTTCTTTAATTAGTCGTACCCATAATTTAAACATATTTTTCCTCTGAATCTTAGTATTGGACTTACCTGTGCCACAAAAAAACTGAGTGCATGTTCATAATATCACATACACTCAGTTTCAAGCTACTTATAAAACCTTTGCTTTTTTTGATATTTATTTAGTCTTCATATCCGTTAGGATTGTTTTTCTGCCAATTCCAGGAATCAGCGCACATTTCCTTAATTCCGTTTTCAGCTTTCCAGCCAAGCTCCTTTGCAGCTTTATCGGCATTTGAATAACAGGTAGCTATATCTCCTGCTCTTCTTTCCTTAATTACATAAGGAATCTTAACACCATTGGCTTCCTCGAAGTTCTTAACGATATCAAGTACACTGTATCCCACACCTGTTCCAAGGTTGTAGATGCTAAGTCCTGTGCCTGGCTCAAGCTTCTTAAGAGCCTTAACATGACCAACTGCAAGGTCTACTACATGGATATAATCTCTTACACCTGTTCCATCAGGAGTATCATAATCGTTACCAAATACATTGAGCTGTGGAAGTTTACCTACAGCAACCTGTGTTATATAAGGCATAAGGTTGTTAGGAATTCCGTTAGGATTTTCTCCCATTGTTCCACTCTTATGAGCTCCGATTGGGTTAAAGTAACGAAGAAGTACTACATTCCATTCGTTATCTGCCTTCTGGATATCAGTAAGAATCTGCTCAAGCATTGACTTAGTCCAGCCATATGGGTTTGTGCACTGTCCCTTAGGGCATTCTTCAGTAATTGGAATAAATGCAGGATTTCCGTAAACTGTGGCTGAGGATGAAAAGATAATATTCTTTACATTATGCTGTCTCATAACATCTACCAGAGTCAGGGTTCCTGTAATGTTGTTATCATAATATTCCCATGGCTTCTGAACTGACTCACCTACTGCCTTAAGGCCTGCAAAGTGAATGACACTGTCAATCTTCTCCGCTTCAAAGATCTTATTCATTGCCTCTCTATCTCTGATATCTGCTTTATAAAAAGGCACTTTCTTGCCGGTAATAGCCTCTACTCTGCCAATAACCTTTTCATTGGCATTTGAAAGGTTGTCCATTACTACAACATCGTATCCGGCATTCTGCAGTTCAACAACAGTATGACTTCCAATATATCCGGCACCGCCTGTAACAAGTATTGCCATATCTTCCCTCTTTCTGTGACTTTATTCTTAAGTCACCAACAAATCTTTTGTCTTTACTAGTTACTTATTCTATAGGCGAATACCTTTAATTGCAAGTACACAATGTTACGTCAACCTGTCAAAATGTTAAATTGGCTTCATATCGTTATTTTATATACAATATACCATTTTCATCAAACTCTATTCCATAGCTGCCCGATAAAGAGTTCATTCTATTTATTATCTTCTGTCCCCGGCTTCCGCTTAATATTAAAGGACAGTAATCATTAAGACTCTGACTTGAAGAAATGCTGCATGGATATATTTTGGCATAATCGCAAATTACATTTTCTCCGGAAACCTTAAAGCTCTGCTGCCAGATTATTGTATCCTTATCCTTGGGGTTGGTATTACCTCCAAAACAGAAATTTCCAAGGCTGTAAATAATATAGGTATCTTTATAAACCTCCACCGGCTGCAGGATATGCGGGTGATGGCCTATAACCAGATTACAGCCCTTATCCACCGCATAGTGACCAAGTGTCTTCTGCTGAGTTGTTATCTTAGAGGTCCTCTCTATGCCCCAGTGATAGTTCATAATAATAAGCTTTGCGCCCTTTGCCTTTACATCTTCAATACAGGTATCTGTCAGACGAAGAAGTTCCTCCGTATCATAATATTCCTTGTCCTTATCCTCATCACTACTTCTGTAAGCCGCCTGAATAGAGATAAGACCGACCTTAACGTTATTTATTGTCATAACCAGAGTACTGTTCTCCGATGAACAGGGAATCCCATAGTTTTTTAAATTATTAAGAGTATCTGTATAGCTTATTTCTCCGTAATCCCTGCAATGATTGTTGGCAAAAGAAACAGCTTCTACAGAAGATCCTGTCAGTATATTAAGGTAAGAAGGGTCCGATCTGAAACACCAGTCCTTATTGGCTTGTCTTTCCCCTAAATTGGTCAGGACACACTCCAGATTCACTATGGTCAGATCATCTTTTCTAAAAAGTTCCCTTACATTTTGAAAAAAGTAATCTGCTCCGTTTTCATTATAAACCTTGTGAAATGAATTGGATTTCCACTCCACCTGTTCATCATTTCCCAATGTACAGTCTCCCACAGCCGTTATTACAACCCGGCCGTTTTGAGCACTATCCATTGCCAGGGATATATTAGATGTGGCAAAAAAGGCTGCAACACAAGCTAATGTCATGAAAGAAACTTTTTTAATTCTGCGCCTCATCCAGCACTGAGCTGTTAATGGAAATTGAAATGATGGTATCTCCTTCAAGAATAAACTCAAGGTGTACATCTTCTTTTGTATATACGTAGCTATTTGAATTATTTTCATAATCAGTTCCATATACGCTCTCCATATCAGCCTTTGTCTGGCCTATATAAACACCTTCTTTGGTAGTACTAAGATCATCTAATAAAACAATAGCTGAAATTTTATCCACATCTCCATCGGGATAGGTGTCAATCTCAAAATGATCATAGGTATATACTTTATCAAGTCCTTCAAAAGCACAGCTGGCTGCTTCAAAATAAGTATTTTCATCACCTATGGTACTAAGAACATCTGACATATCCATATCTGCCGTTATATCCATTGTTCCCTTAGGACCTTCTGCAAGATAATAAAAGCCGGACTTTTCCTGAGTATTATCCTCTTCCTTCTGCGTATTTTGAGTATTTGTATCCACACTATTATTATCGGTGTTTTCCTGTACTTCTGCAGATGCTTCCGTTTCCTTTTCTATTACCTTTACATCCTCACTTTGGCAGGCTGTTATAAAGCATGCTGCCACACATGCGGCAAGTATTGTTTTTCTTATTTTCATAATCTTTCTCCTCATTAGTTGTTTTCTATTTCCAAAAGCTGCCTTTTCTTTTCTGTAATATAGGCACTAAGCTTTTCTTCCCACAATTTTTCCAGTTTTTCGTCACCTCTTCTTGATTCCAGGTGGCAATCATTTTCCAAAATATAACCTAAATAATATGCCATTTTTTCTGCGCCATAAACATTTAAATGCAGTCCGCCATCATAGGTATCCGTATTAAAATCAAGCCTCATTCTATCTTTATATTCCAGAAAGTTATAATATTTCAAATTATGCCTTGCCGCATAATCTTCAATTTGAACCTCCCATTCGTCATACCAATATGGGTAGAGGCTTGGTGCCTTTACCAGTACCAGTTCCACACCCTCTTTTTGACAAAGCTCAACCATTTTATCAAGATAATAATATGCATTATCCCCAAAACGGTAATCACCCAGTGGTTTTCCCTGAGGCACATTTTCTGCTGGCTTTACATCGCATCTCATGTAATATCCGTTAAAGGTTACAGGATCTTTATCAAACAAGTATGTAAGATCATCCTCTTCCAGCTGGGTTATTCTTGAATGGTATCTGAGAATAGGAAATACATATTCCATAAACTCTTCCTCACTTGTCATTGAGGCTTTTATGTCATTAACCTTTGAAAGTGACCATTTCATACCATCCAGGGTCATTCTGTTATAGGCTTCACTTTGGGGTGTATCATATTTCATGGACAATACATTAAACACAATTACATCAGGATGCTCATATTTTAAAGTCTCTTCCATGAGGTAATAAGACTGCCATATAAGCTGCTGCGCGCTCCCTCTTATATAGCTGTTAATACCGTATCTTTCCCACAAAACCGCAGGGGAAATATTTTCATACAGCTCGCAGTCACCTATAAATACAACATCATGATCCATATCTTCCTGATAATATTCGGAAATCATGGCTCCCTCCACTATGCCATGCATATATTTTGGCATAAGCAGCCTTTGGAAAAATGCCAGTATTCCTATTACGATCAACAGGGTTATTACATATTTCAGACCTTGACCGTACTTTTTATTTTCCATAGTAAAAAGCTCCGTTTTAGAATTGATTATATATAAACTGGCTCTCATTGTAGCCAATGCTGTAGGCGCCAAATAAAATCACTATAATAAACAGTCCCCACCAGATGATCATCCTTAGATAAAAAGGAAGTTCAAAAACATTTTCTCTTACACTCCTATCCCTCTGAACAAGGCTGACACAGGTTAAGATCAGAACTCCGCAGATAAGAATAATATAATCTGCAGCTCCAAGACCAAGACCCAAAAAGGCTTCCAGGGTCAGCTCAGAAATATTAAAGGAGGTGAACATGGTGCCAAACATTTTAAAAGTAAGAGGTACATCTCTGTAACAGTCAAACATACGAAGACAGCTCATTATAAGTACCGTTCGTATGATCTGAACCACCTTCCAGTAGGTTTTTCCTTCAACCTTAAACCTTGAATGGAATCTGTCATACAGTGGCTCCAGTTCTTCTGAAATCATTATTACCACATAGTTTCCAAGACCCCAGGCTATAAAATTCCAGCTGGCGCCATGCCAAATACCTGTTAGTAGCCATACAACAAAGGAGGAAAGGTAAACCGGAAGTCTTTTTCCGACTCGTTCACCCATATGGGCCCTTGCGAATTTATTTAATTTTCTAAAGGGCTTACTGACCGACACCGGATAAAAAATATAATCCGTAAACCAGCTTCCCATGCTGATATGCCAGCGTTTCCAGTATTCCTTGATATTTTTGGAGAAAAAAGGTCTTTGGAAGTTTTCTGCAACCTTAACTCCGAAAATCTCTGCAACACCTATGGTAATATCAATTCCTCCGGTAAAGTCAGCATAGAGCTCAAGAGCATAAAACATCATTCCGACAAAAACAAAGGCTCCGTCATAGGTAGCTGTATCCTCTATCAGCACCTTTACAGCCACCAGTATTCTGTCTGCTATTACCATTTTCTTGAAGTATCCCCAAAGAATACGTTCAAGGCCAAAGCTTATAGCTTTCCTGTCAAAGGAATGCTCCTTAAAAAGACTTGGAGAGAGGTCATTGTATCTGCTTATAGGTCCCTGCACCAGTTGCGGAAAAAATGCTACGAATAAAGCAAATTTTCCAAGATGCTTCTGGGCTTCGTATTTTCCATGATAAACATCCAGCAAATATGCCACAGACTGGAAGGTATAAAAAGAAATACCCATAGGCAACACAAAATCCACGAAGGAAATAGTTTTTCCGCCTGTTAGATCAATAACAGCATTGATATTGGAAATAACAAAATTGGTATATTTTACAACCGCCAGAATTCCTATGTTAAGCACAAGACAGGCAAGAAGAATATGGAAAAGCTTCTTTTTGTTTTTTTCCTTAAGAGCTTTCTTTCCCTCTTTATCCAGTTCCTTTTTATGAAGTTCAAAGTAATCATCAAAGCTGTTCCTTTTTTCCTCTATTTTTATTGCAGCCAGATAGGTTGAAACTGTGGTTACAAGAATATATATGAGGAAGGTCTTTCCTGCAAAGAAGTAAAACACATAGCTGGACAGAAGAAGAACAAGCCACTGCCACTTTGCAGGAAGAAGATAATATACGGCAAAGACAATTACCACAAACAACATAAATGAATATGATGTAAACAGCATTGGTTAGTCCTCGTCAACCTTACTTTCTATTAATTCCAGCATGGATTCAAGATCCTTAAAGTTCTCAGGCATCATTTCATCTGCTGTTATTTCTATATCAAATTCATCGCATATTTCATTAACCAGTGTTACTACATCAAAGGAATCCAGAACCTTTCTTGCTATAAGGTCCTTTTCACTTTCAAAATCAACATCCTCATGTAAATCATTTAAAATCTCCAGCAGCTTTTCTTTCATACTCTTTCTCCTTATCCATTTATATAAATATTTTTTAATTGCTTTCTGTCTATTTTACCGTTAGGTGTAAAAGGCATCTCCTCCAGCTTCCTGATTTTATTTGGAAGCATGTACCTTGGCAGCATATCCTTTAATTTTGAGGTAAGCTGAGGAGCCTCTATATCACCCACATAATAAAGAACTATTTTTCCTTTTTGATCATCATAAATACAGCCGGACATTTTGATTTCATCCACCAGGTTTACATTGCTTTCAACTTCTCCCAGTTCTATCCTGTGTCCCATGTGTTTTATCTGATAATCCTTTCTGGAAACAAATATGAGATTACCTTCAGCATCATATTTTCCAATATCCCCGGTTTTATAAACAATTTCAGGATATGCAGTATTTAAAGGATTCTGTACAAATACTTCCCCGGTTTTCTCCGGGTTATTGTAATAACCTAAAGTTACGCAGGTTCCTCTTAAAGTAATCTCTCCTTCCTCATCTTTACCTGCAAGGGTATTATCGGATTTTAAAAGCATTACTTCTGTATTCTTAAAAGGTCTTCCAATGGGAATAACATCCAGATCACCAAATTCTTTATCCTTTGGGAGCTTATAATAACAGCTCATTCCGGTACCTTCTGTAGGACCGTAGAGATTGGTAAAGCTTGCATCCGGCAGGGCCTGTCTCCACAATCTGTACTGTTTTATGGGAAAAACCTCACTTCCAAAGGCTATCGTATGCAAATACAAAGGCTTTATACTCTGAAAGGTTTTAAAAGACGATATAATAGTGAGAGCAGATACTACCCAGCAAATAGTGTTGATTTTCTTTTCGTTAAGATACTCCACTATCTTTTTGGGAAAGGTAAAATACTCATGGGGTATGAGATAGGTTGTGGCACCAAATCTAAGAGTCGGATATACCTCTTTAAGACAGGCATCAAAATATAAAGGGGACTGATTTCCAAATACCGTTTCTTCATTAAAACCAAGTACATTTGACAGCTGTTCAATATAATCAAGCACCGATCTGTGACAGGCACAGACTCCCTTTGGCACACCTGTTGAACCTGAAGTAAATACAATATATATTGGATCGGTATCAATAGCTCTATCTCTTATTTCTGTTAATTTTTCCATGTCGGGCTCAGTATTTTTTATCTCTTCATAGTTGTATACCTTACCCTTATAATCCAACTTAAACAGTGCTTCTTTTGTACTGTCATCTATTATCATTGCCCTTGCTTTGCAGTTTTCTATAATGAGAGAAATTCTGGCTGCAGGCATTTCTTCATCAATCGGGACATAATAACAGCCTGACCTTATTACACCGAAAAATGAGGCAATTTCTTCAGGACTTTTCCTCATAAAAATAAGTATTGGTTCTTTATAAAATCCATCCAGGCAAAGCTGTGTGGCAATACTGTTTGTACAGTCATATACATTTTTAAAGCTATAGCTTGTAGTATCATTGGCAAAAGCTATTTTTTCAGGAACTCTTTTTACTGTTTCATCCAAGTCTTCAAGTACATTAGTTCTCATAAGTTTATCCACTCTTTTTTTAATTTTCCGAAATCATTTACACATTTTCTTGCCATGATTTCCATAACATCAAGACATTCAGGCGGTACCGTATTATTGCGTTTAATTACAGATAATTCGGTGCAGCCAAGAAGTATTCTTTCCACACCTTTACTTTTAAGATGCTCTGTAACCTCATTAAAAACATCCATTTCCGTAGGCTTTCCAGCCTTGACATTGTCATATATAAGATGCATAACCTTCTTTTGATTTTCATCATCGGGATATACACACTGTATACTGCATTTATCAAGCTGCCTGTCAAACAATCTGCACTGCATGGTTCCGTCAGTGGCCATTACTCCGACTTTTTTGACATTTCTTCCGCAAAGGTACTCTCCTGCTTCTTTTATACCGTTAACTACAGGTACATGAATTTCCTTTTTTATCTCATCATGGTAAAAAGAAGCTGTTATACACGGGATTGCTATTTCACAGGCTCCGTCTTCCACAAGTCGTTTACCTATTTTTATAATCTCTGTGGAAGGATTTTCCTTACTAAGACCCAGAATATGCTTTGTTCTGTCAGGTATTGTCGGCATGTTATAGATGATCATTTTTACATGCTCCTGATCACATCCTGCATCTGTCATATTTATTATCATTTCCATAAAAATGGCTGTAGCCATAGGCCCAAGGCCCCCTACTACTCCCAAT
>JAILBM010000429.1 GCA_024680925.1 Butyrivibrio sp. | reverse complement strand
AATCAGGAGAACTAAAGGGTTATAAGGAACTGTCCGCTTGTCGGACACCCTTAGTTCATATCCGCTTAAATGATAGTCCTCATGAGTCATATATATGGCTCATGATACAAAGACACTTAAGCGGATATGAACTTGGGGCTTGATATAAATGTCCGGTGCCTCCATTAATTCAGAGGCTTGCCGTAGGCAAGGCTACATTTTCAGACAAGTTCCGAACATAACAGTGGGAGTTTCCGGTTTTATATTTTTTACTTTTTATCAAAGGACTTCCAGCTTAAATACCAACGGATACCTTGACTTTTTATCGCATTTTATTTCAAGGGCATCATCCCTCATTTCAAAAGCCAGCTCTTTATCCAGTTTTCCTTCCTCCTGAGTTCCCGGAAGCACTACCTTTAGTATTCTGCCCAGATATTTTGGTGAATCATCTGCATTTTTTCTTCCAAAGGTTTCTATTCTGTAAATGCCATCTTCACTGTTTCCGAGGGCATATACATAGATATTTCCCTTATTGACTGTAAACCTGAAATCTTTTGAAGAAAATACCTTGGCTTCGGCATCCTTAAACATACCTTCTTCTATCTTTAAAGGTCCCTCACCAAATACTTTATAGGTATGGCAGCCATATAAGCCTTCACTTCCCACACTGAGCCATTTACCGATATTTTGCAAAATAGCTGTTTCTTCATCAGTAATGGTTCCGTCTGGCTTTGGTCCGATGTTTAATAGCATACGTCCGTTTTTACTGACAACATCCACAAGATCACAGACAATATCCTGAGGCTCTTTGTAACGGTTATTAACTGTATATCCCCAACTGTTAAAACAGGTTGAAGTATCTGTCTGCCATACATAGGGCTTAATATCCGCAAACTGTCCTCTTTCTACTGTAGGTACAGCGCAGCCCTGAAGTATTTCATCATGCTTATAGTTTACAACACCCATCCTGCCTATCTTAGCCATAGCATTGTAGTAATAAGCCAGAGCCTTTTTAAGATAAGGTCTCAAGGCCTCTATTTCTATCCACCAGTCAAAATAGAGAATTGCAGGGTGGAATCTGTCTACAATCTCGCAGGTTCTTATGAGCCAGTCCTCCATATATTCTGCTGTAGGAGGATTAGCAGGGGTTGTATTAAAGTGAGTATCCGGCTCCTCCATGGAAGGCCAGTATATATGCCCTCTTTCAAATTCACCCTTTATATCACTTTCAAACTCCCTGCCATGTCCAAGGAACCACCAGTGCTCTATTCTGTGAGAGGATACACCAAATACAACAGAGGTTTTGTCTGCAGCATTCATAAGTTCTCCGATTATATCCTTATGAGGTCCCATTTTGGCGGCATTCCATTCAGAAATTTCGCTGGCATACATCTGAAATCCGTCATGATGCTCTGCCACAGGAACCATATACTGAGCCTTACAGTCTTCAAATAATTTAAGCCACTTATCGGCATCAAAGTTTGCTCCCGTAAGCATTGGAATGTAGTCTTTATAGCCAAAATCCTTGTGCGGGCCGTAAGTTTCTATATGGTGCTTATATTCATCGCTATCCTTTATATACATATTTCTGGGATACCATTCATTGGCATAGGCTGCGGCACTATAAACACCCCAATGGATAAAGATACCGAATTTAATATCTTTATACCAGTCAGGAACCTGATATTTACTTAAGGATTCCCAATTATCCTTAAAAGGTCCTTCCTCTATCTGCTTATCGATTTTTTCCAATAATTTTTTGTAATCCACGCTCATTATACCCCTCCGCTTTGTTTTAGATTTCTCCTGTAATCTGCAGGACTCATACCTTCTTTTTGCTTGAATTTCTTACTAAAATAGTCTACGTCGTTGTAGCCTGTTTTGGCTGCTATTTCATATATCTTAAGCTCATTATCCTCAAGGAGTTTCTTGGCTTCTTCTATTCTTCTGTCATTAAGATAACAGTTAAAGGTGCTGTTTGTCGCCTTGCTGAAGAGTTTTCCGAAATACACACTGTTGTATCCAAAAAGAGGTGCCACTTCCTCCAAGGTAAGGGCCTCACTGTAATTTCTATCGATATAACTTATTACATCCTCCACAGTACTTGATGCCCCGGATTTTTGGCGAATTTCCTTGATTACATTTACGCAGCAGCCATCTATATATTTCATTATCTCATATAAATAAAAGCTCTTATTAATTATCTCCAAAAGCTCACTGTTACTGTCAAAAAATGATCCCATCTCAGGATAAAGATGACAGATCTGATCCTTTATCTGAATCATGATATCAGATAGAAAAAGCTTGACCTTTACCTCTTCCATCCCGCTGTTTCTTATATCTCCATCGATTTCCTTAAGGGTTCTTCGAAATCTCTCTATACTTCCCGCCTGCATAAATCCAAGGAGATTCATAAT
>JAILBM010000383.1 GCA_024680925.1 Butyrivibrio sp. | reverse complement strand
TCTGTCTGTGTATTCCAGCATCAGGTGCATATCGTGGGTGATCATAAGTATTGTAACGTTAAGCTTCTGCCTTATATCGTGTAAAAATTCCATAATTTCAGTATAGTGCTGATAATCCTGCCCTGCTGTCGGTTCATCCAGGATTATCATTTCCGGATTAAGTACCAAAATTGAAGCTATGGACACTCTCTTTTTTTGTCCAAAAGAAAGAGCTGAAACAGGCCAGTTTCTGAATTTATAAAGTCCGCATATTTTAAGTACTTCGTAAACCTTTTCCTTTATTTTATCCTCCGGAACTCCTCTTACTGTGAGCCCCAGGGCTACTTCATCATATATCATAGGCTTTGAAATCATCTGATTTGGACTCTGCATGCAAAAGCCTACCTTTTCTCCCCTCTCCTTTATGGAAAGAGTGGAGAAATCATTACCTTTAAACAATATATTGCCTGACTTAGGCTTATAAAATCCGCATATGATAGAGGCAAGGGTGGATTTTCCGGCTCCGTTTTTGCCAACCAGAGATATCATTTCTCCTTTTTTTATGGAGAAACTCACGTCATCCAGTATTGTTCTGGAATCGTCATAGCTAAAGCTTAAATGGGACACCTCCAAAAGGTTCTCCGAAGTCTCACTATGCTCAGGGAGCTTTGTACTTTGAAACCACTCTCTCACCTTATCCTTATAAGGATCAATATTCATTTTATCTATGTTTCCGGGATTATCCTCAGGCCTGATAACTGCCCCTGCCGCCTTTAAGGCTGCTATATAAAGAGGCTCTCTTATTCCATGATCTGTCAAAAAACCTGTACTTAAAAGCTCATTTGGATGTTTATCCGCAATTATACGGCCTTCATCCATAAGTATCACTCTGTCAATATCCTTGTATAATACGTCTTCCAGGCGATGTTCAATAATTATGACTGTAACATCTTCCTGTTTAAGAATGTCATCTATTAAGGAGATGGTTCTTTTGCCTGTAGCAGGATCAAGATTCGCAAGAGGCTCGTCAAATAACAGAATCTTAACGTCACATGCCATAACACCGCCAAGAGACACCCTTTGCTTTTGTCCTCCCGAAAGTTCTCCGGGGGCATTCTTTAAAAAGCTTGTGAGTTCAAGCTTTTCTGCTACATCCTCTACCTTTTTAAACATTTCGTCCTGAGGTGTGTTTTCGTTTTCAAGAGCAAAAGCAATATCCTCAGCAACTGTCAGTGCTATAAACTGTCCGTCTGTATCCTGAAGTACAGTTCCTACAATTTTAGACATGCCAAAAACTCCGAGTTTAGAGGGGTCCTCCCCCTCTACTCGAAGCGTTCCGCTCATATCTCCTGTAAAAGAACAGGGAATAAGAGCATTTAAACAATGTGCCAGAGTTGACTTACCTGAACCTGACTGCCCTGCAATCAGTATCTTTTCACCGGGATAAATCTTTAAATTTATATCCTTTAAGGTAGGTTCTGTCTGAGCACGATATTTAAATGATACATTTGAAAACTCAATAATAGGTGCCTTGTTTTCCAAATGATTAGTCCTCCGCCTTCAGATTAGAAGATTTACCTGAAATTCTTGAATATGCTGTAAGAAGGATTGTTCCAAGAATTCCTATAATAATGATATTTCCAAGGAAAGCAAAAGCGCCCTGTACAAATACCTTATTTGCAGGCTCTGAGTAAATAATAATATCAAATACAGGAGCTACAAGGATCCATGCTACTGCATTTGCAACTACCTGAACAATATTAAATAAAACTATTGGTTTTGTGCTTATGAATCCGCCCTCTTTTACAGCAAATTTTGGGGCAAAAAATCCGATGGCAAGGCCGATTACAAGCTCAGGAATTACCCAGCTCCACCATACTGAACCGTAAAAAATGGCATCACCGAGAGCATGTCCCAAAAATCCTATAACTGCTCCTACTATTGGTCCAAATACTGCTGAGAAGAATGCAAGAATAGCCATTCTTGGCTGCAGTGCTGTATTTGGCACAAAAACAAGAGGAATCTGAACGTTTGTAAGAACTACAAACAAAGCAGTTCCAATACCCATAGCAACAACTTCCTTAATACCAAAACCTTTTTTCATTATCTTTTCCTCCATAATGATTATTTGTTTAGAGTCCTGAATTGCTTTTTCATAACAAGCAACAAAAACTCATATTAATATTAAACTCTTTATATTTCAACTTTTCAATTGTCAAATGGAAATATGTTACAATAAAGATGCATTCTCACGAAAACCGCAGCAATTGCGGATTTTTGTTTGAAGTCATAAGTAAGGAGAAACCATGATAGACAGAAAATCTCTAATTCAAAAGCACAATCCCCATTTGGAATACATTGACCTTACATCCCCCTTTACCATAGGTAACGGGAATCTGGCCTTTACTGCTGATGTAACAGGTCTTCAAAGCCTTTATGATGAATATAACAGTGCCTTTATGCCCTTAACCTGCATGCACAAGGATGCCTGGCACATAGAAAAAGACGTCGATGGAAAGACCTATATGCTCTCTGATGTGGACATGACTGTTTATGAAAGTCCTAAAGGTCCTGTCTCCTATGGTGTTGAAAAAAAGACCGGGAATGAGCATATCTATGACTGGGTCAGACAAAATCCCCACAGATTCAATCTGATGAAAATCGCCCTTGAATATGATAATAAGCCTTTATCTGCTTCAGATATAAATGATATAAAACAAGAGCTTGATATATATACAGGGTGTCTGTCTTCATCCTTTACCCTGCAGGAACACAGTATCAAGGTTCTAAGTATATGCAGCGGCAAGAGTGACTGCCTTAGCTTTAAGATAGCTATAACCGGACAAAATCCTGAGAAATTCAGGATAAAAATAGCTTTTCCATACCCGTCACCTCAAACAAACGGCGGTGAATTTGATAGTGAAAAGCCGCATAAAACAGAGCTTATTAAAGATAACGATAGATATTTATTTAATCGGATAATAGATGAAATAAAATTTGAAATTCGTTACAGTTCCGAACTACAGAATGATATCAAAGAAATCTCTCCCAATAATTTTGGCATTTCTTCAGACAGCGGAAATTATCAGTTTTCTCTTTTTATAAATTTTGATAAAAAAGATGTGCCTAGGGAAGAAATGTCTTTTGCTGCCTGCAGGGAAAGTTCTGAAGCTTTTTGGAAAGAATATTGGGAAAAAGGAGGAATAATATCTTTTGAAGGCTCTGAAGATAAAAGAGCCTTTGAGCTTGAAAGAAGAGAGATTCTCTCAATGTATCTTTTAAGGATAAACAGCTGCCTTGATATGCCTCCTCAGGAAACCGGTCTTACGGTGAACAGCTGGTACGGCAAGTCACATCTTGAGATGCATCTGTGGCATGAAGCCTGGCTTCCTCTATGGGGACGAAGTGAGCTTTTATTACCAAGTCTTTCCTGGTACAAAAAAATCCTTGATAATGCCAAAGCCAATGCCAAAAGGAATAATTACAAAGGTGCCAGATGGCCTAAAATGGTTGGTCCTGAGGGCATAGACTGCCCCTCAAAGATTTCCATGCTCCTTGTATGGCAACAGCCCCATATCCTTTTTATGCTTAATCTGATTATTAGTACTCTTGATAAAACATCAGGTAGGAAGCTTCTTGAAGAATACCGTGAAGTGATATATGAAACTGCTGAGTTTATGGCAGATTTTCCTGTATATAACAAGAAAAAAGACAGGTACGAGCTTTGTGCTCCCCTTATTCCGGCCCAGGAAAGGCACAAGCCCATGGATACCTTAAATCCTGTATATGAAGTAGCTTATTGGAAATATGGTCTGAGACTTGCAATCGCTTTTTTTAAAGAGCTTGGAAATGAAATTCCCGAAAACTGGGTAAATGTCTATGATAAAATGGCCCGTCCTGTAACAATTAAGGGCTTATATCCTGCCCATGAAAAATGTCCAAATACCTTTAAAAAGTTTGCCGAGGATCACCCTTCCATGGTTGCAGCCCTTGGTCTTCTTGACGGATGTGATATAGACAAACCCTCCATGCTGAAAACAATAGAGAAAATATATAAGACCTGGGATTTTTCTTCTCTCTGGGGGTGGGATTTTGCAATGCTTGCCATGACTCTTACAAGGCTTAACAAGCCCGAAGATGCCATAGATATCCTGCTTAAAGATACTGCTAAAAATACCTATTCCGTAAACGGACATAACTACCAAAAAGGCCGAAAGGACCTTCCACTCTATCTTCCGGGTAACGGGTCACTACTCCTTGCTCTGGCACTTATGGTATCGGGCTTTGGCTCAAATCCGTCAAAATATATAGGATTTCCTAAAGAATTTAAAATCACAGTGGAAGGCATATACCCTTTCCCTGACTGACCGGATTTAATTTCTTTATACTTATCACTTTACAAGCACTTTTCTTGCTACCTCAATACCTACCCTGTAAGGAAGTGGTCTAAGAGCTTTATCTGCCTCTTTAAGCTTTTCTCTGATATTTATATGCTGAGGACAATGCTGCTCGCATTTACCACATTCAATACACTGTGTAGCAAATCCGGGTTCTTTCCTAAGTCCCATGTTCTGAGCATACTGGAAACGTCCTGTATGCTTATTTTCCATATACATGAGGTTGTAATAAAAGAAGTTACCGGGAATATCAACACCCTTAGGGCATGGCATACAGTATCTGCAGCCTGTACAGCCTACCTTTTCTCTTTCTTTGATAATGCTTTTTATCTGCTCTACAAGGGCAAAATCTTTTTCATCAAACTGTCCCGGTTCCATGGATGAAGCGATTCGAAGGTTTTCATCCAGCATTTCCATAGAATTCATACCGGAAAGAACGCAGGTAACCTCTGGCTGATTCCATAACCACTTAAGGCCAAGCTCTGCCGGCGTATAGCCTTTATGGGATTCTTCTAAAAGCTTTCTGGCTTTATCAGGAAGGTTAACAAGCTTTCCGCCTCTTAAAGGCTCCATAATAACTACAGGAATGCCCTTTTGAGCTGCTGCCTGAAGTCCCGCTCTCCCTGCCTGAGAATGCTCATCCAGATAGTTATACTGAATCTGACAGAAATCCCAGTCGTAGGAATTAAGGATCTTTAAGAACATATCTGTATCGCCATGATAAGAGAAACCTATATTTCTTATCTCTCCGGTCTTTTTCTTATTAGCGATCCAGTCAATGATTCCAAGCTTTTGCAGATTTTCCCACTCTGCAAAGTCTGTAAACATATGCATAAGGTAATAATCTATATAATTGGTTCTAAGTCTTGTAAGCTCCTCGTTAAAGGTCTTATCGATCTGCTTTGGCTGGCGCATCAGATACTGAGGCAGCTTTGTTGCAATATGGACTTTCTCTCTGCATTTATTCTCATCAAGTATTCGTCCAAGGCACTCTTCGCTGCCGGGATAAATATAAGCCGTATCAAAATAATTTATTCCCTGATCGATAGC
>JAILBM010000356.1 GCA_024680925.1 Butyrivibrio sp. | reverse complement strand
TCTATCTAACTTCCTATACTAATAAAACAAAGATAAAACTTATATTTGCATATCAAATATAAAATTGTTTTTTATGTAGGAAGTACACATATGAGGAGCATCAAATCATCAACTATTCTTCCAATAGTATCACTTGTATTTTTACTGTTGCTATTTCCCATTAATGTAAATGCAGCTGTTGCAACTTCAGGTTCAGCAGGAGATAACGCTACCTGAGAATATGATAGTACAACAAATACGATTACTATATCCGGAACTGGCAAAATAAGCGATTATATGTATACATCAGTTCCATCGACCATAAATACAAAAAAGACCTAAGCTTGTAATAGAAAGCGAAATAACTGAAGTTGGTGTTCAGGCAATCAGTTTAAATCTTAGTGGCCTTGAAATGGCTGATACGGTAACAACTCTTGATAACCAGGCATTCATGGGTGCTGATATATCAGCAGACGAAGTAATAATAAAAGCGACATCTCTTGGTACAGATAAATTCTGCTCCATGGGCGGTGTAAAAAAGATTGAATTTGTAAATGCAACTACAATTCCGTCAGGTACAGTGGGAGATTTCTACGGGACACTTGTTTTTGATAAAGCAGTAACTATAGCTGATGGAGCACTTCCAAATTTTACAGGTTCCACAGTATATCTTCCATCAACCAGTACCTCATTTGGAGAAATGACCGGATGGTCTAATACAGTTGTTTATGGATATAATAGCTATAGTAATCTTGACTCAATGGTATCTGCGGGAGAATCTGACTATTTCAACTATAACGAAACTCACAGTATTTCAAACTCAACTATAAGCTATACATCAGAATATTATTACACAGGTTCAGCCATAACCCCTGATATTACAGTAACATATCCTTTAACAAACAAAACTCTTTCACTTACAAATGGAACTGATTATTCAGTAGCTTATTCAAATAATACATCTGTTGGAGCAGCTACAATTACTGTAACCGGAATTGATTCATATTCAGGTTCTACTACAAAAATATTTAATATATACGGAAGTCTGAATAATGCTGCTATCACTCTTTCGCAGGATGCATACAACTATGATGGAACAGCCAAGACACCTTCTATAACAGTAACTGCTTATGGAAATACTCTTACAGAAGGCACAGATTATACGGTCAGTTATTCCAATAATGTTGAAGAAGGAACAGCAACTGCCACAATAACTGGAACCGGTTATTACTCAGGTACCCAAACTGCATATTATACAATCAGCAAAGCTAATATATCACAGGCAGCAATAAAACTTTCTGAAACATATTATGATTATGATGGTACAGAGAAAAAGCCCTCTGTAACAGTAACATATAATAGTCAGCAGCTCGTAGAAGGAACAGACTACACCTTATCTTATTTAAATTCTACAGGCCCTGGAACAGCCACAGTTACTATTACCGTAATAGGCATATATAGTGGAGAATGTTCCGCTAATTATACTATAAGTGCTATTTCACTTAGTAATGCAACTATTACATTAAGTGATACTGTATTTAGTTATGATGGATCAGAAAAAGTTCCTACAATAACTGTAACAAATGATGGTGCAATACTTACAGAAAACATAAACTACACTGTTTCATATTCAAATAATGTAAATATAGGAACTGCTTACGTTCGCTCACAGGCATAAATGAATATACCGGAACTGCTTCAGCAACCATTAAGATAGGAAACAGCCTTGAGATTATCGGTTCAAACACTTTCAGAAAATGTACAAAGCTTAAATCAATAACACTTCCAAAGAGTCTTGATGAACTTGGTAAAAATGCTTTTTATGGCTGTAAAAAGATAAGCAAAATAAACATCAAGAGTAACTCAGTAGTAGATATAAGTGCAAATGCTATTAAAGGTATATTAAAGAAAGCTATTATCAATGTTCCAAATAAACTCGTGAAAAAATATAAGAAAAAACTTACTGCAAAAACCGGGTTTAAAAACAGTATGAAGATTTAATAAATATTATCCACCAGACAGGTTGTAAATTTGAATGCAACCTGGCTTTATTTTAAATAGGAACTT
>JAILBM010000352.1 GCA_024680925.1 Butyrivibrio sp. | reverse complement strand
TAATGTATATAATATAAAAGAGATAACAAAAATAAAATATTTAGAGAATATAAAATATGAAATGTATATTTTTGATATTATTTATTGAAACTTAATATACAATATAATATAATATTATGGGTGAATAAAAGAGATAAAACATATATATCAAATATATGTTATAGGAGGAGCAATGAGAATAGTTGCATTTAGTAATCAAAAGGGTGGAGTTGCTAAGACAACATCAAGTTATGCTATGGCAGTAGGACTCGCAAGAAGGGGGTATAAAGTCCTGGTTGTTGATGCAGATCCGCAGGAAAACCTATCAATGACAGCAGGAATTGATTTGAATGAAATAGACCCGGATCCAGAAGACATTGAGGCACTTACAGAAGAACAGCAGGAATATTTCTACAAAAATGTACCTGCAAAATTATATGAAGTAATGGCTGGAGAAAAGGATATAAATAAGGCTGTTATACCTCTTGCAGAGAATCTGGATTTAATAGTGGGCGGAATTGATTTAGCTTCTGCAGATATGAATTTTGGGCAACTTGGAAGAGAAAGGCTGATAAAGGATGCTTTTTCAAAACTAGAAAAAGATTATGATTTTTGTATATTTGACTGTAGCCCGGCACTTGGTGTTGTTTTGATGAATATATTAACTGTTGCAGATGAAGTAATAATTCCTCTTGAGCCAGGGGCCTTTTCACTTCAAGGTTTATCAAGATTATACAAGTTTATTGGACAGATTCATGATTTCACAAATGATAGATTAAAGATTGATGGAATTCTAGTTACCAAGGTAAGAAATACTGCTAATGCCAAGATATGGATTGGTGATATAGAAGAGAAAGCAAAATTGTTAGAAACAAAAGTATATAAATCTAAGATTAGATTAAATGTTTCTGTTGAAGAATCACAGACCATGAAGATGGATTTGTTCGAATATGCCGGTGGATCAAGCGCAGCCAGAGATTATGATGACTTTATAGATGAATTCTTAGAGGAGGACGAGTGATGGCAAGTAAAACAAACATGTTAAAGAGTGGAGCAAAGAAAACAGGAACAGGATTATTCAATGGAATGAGCCCATTGAAGGATGAAAAGCCCAAGGAAGAGAGCTTGCCAAAGACAGAAAGCGTAAAAAAGGAAACTCCTGAAAATAAACCAGAAGAAAAAGCAATAATACAAGAAGCAGAACAAAATATTCAACAGCCACAACAGCAAATAACACAGCCAGTACCGCAATCCGTTGTTCAGCCTGTAATTCAGGAACAAGTACAAGCACAGCCGGTTGTACAGCAATATGTTCAACAGCCCATTACTCAGCCTGTATATCAGCAGCCAATGCAGCAAGTTGTGGCACAGCCTATTCAGCAACCAATAACACAACAAGTAACACAGCCAGTACAACGCACTATGAATACTGCAGCTCCAAAGGAAAAGAGCAGCAGATATGAAAAAGAGAAGTTCCTGTTGTTGGATATAAGAGGATTAAGGGACTACGTTGAGCATATGGCAAAAGCTTCAAATATGTCCGCAACAAAATATATCAGAAATCTTATTGAGATAGATAAAGCGCAGAATATGGATATTTATATTGAACATAAGGCATTAGAAGAGAGACTTAAGGGTAGAAGATAATTTAATAAGGCAAGAAACTAAAGCGGTCTGTAAAATTTAGATTTACAGACTGCTTTTTTTAATATATTTAGAGAGAGAAGCACTTAAAGTGGTATAACCTGAATTATTAGAAATAATATTAGAAAAACCAAAGGCATTTGCCATTGCATACGAAGACTCATCATTAACTATTATAATAAAAGGAATTAATTTAAATTTTTCGCGACTCTTAATATATCGTAAGAAGAAGGTAGAATCGGGATTTGTACAATCAAAATCCAACAAAAGAACACTGATATTGTCTCTAAATTGACTCAAATACTCAATATAGATATCAGGACAATTATTTCTTACATATAAATGACCTGAAAAGTCAAAAGCAAGATTATCCGAATAATTATTAAAAGAATCAGAAGAGGCATGAAGTATAACAGGTTTTGAATAATCTGAAGTAGAATCAATTTCCCATGCAGTGCAACAGTTTTTGCCTAAAAGTTTGGATTTATAAAGGGCATCGTCGGCAATATTGATAAGTTCATCCAGAGAACTTGAATTATAATCTAAAACAGCACCTATACTTAGTGAAAAGGCGTACAAATTATCAATAGAATAATCAGTAACAAACATTTGTATGTTTCGGCAAATTAATCTTAATAGATCGATATCTTGCGGATGGGTAATTAACATCATAAATTCATCACCGCCAAATCGACCAATAAAGTCATCTTTATCAGAGTGGGAGATCAAAAGATTTCCAACAGTTTCCAATACCTTATCACCAATATTATGACCAAGATTATCATTAACATGCTTAAAATCATCGAGGTCAATAATGCAAAGAGCACGAGGCTTATTGGAATTAGTGGAAAGGAAATTATTAACGAGATTTAAAAATGCTCCTTTATTTAGTACATGAGTCAAGCTATCATAAGTGCTGATATGTTTTAGCTTTAACTTCGTAAGAGCCTCATTACTTCGTACATCTAAAAGCATTCTTGAACAAAAGGTGGAAAAAACGTAAGCAGCAATTATATTAAACAAATCTCGCTGAAAAATTTTAGTGGGTTCAAAAATATAAGCGAAAAAGGCGTAAATAAACAAAAATACAGTCTCGTGGATACATAATTTATATAAGCGATCAATGTATACAATAGGAAAAGCCATCATAAGAAGAGGAGCCCATAGTGCAGTTTGGTTGGGAAAAGAAACGACAT
Organism: Butyrivibrio sp.; assembly: GCA_024680925.1. Taxonomy (GTDB): domain Bacteria; phylum Bacillota; class Clostridia; order Lachnospirales; family Lachnospiraceae; genus Butyrivibrio. The sequence goes on along the minus strand of JAILBM010000352.1, from coordinate 412 downwards.
CCATTAAAATAAAAATGATAAAAAGAGAGTAATAATAAATACAACAAATAATCTTAGAAGTGGTAAATGAAATGGAAGGAAGCTTGCGAGTGTATAAATTAATAAAAAAGAAAATTAAAAGAAATAATGGCATAATTATATATGCGTAAGTAAACTCAAAAGCCGGAAGGACAATGTAGGCTAAAATAAGCATAACAATGTATCCGATAGAGATATACATGCATGATTTTCTGAGCATGAATAAATTATCGTGGCTAATATCAGAAGAACATTCCTCTATATACCTCTTTATTCTTAGAAGAGTGAGGTTGTTGTTTTTGAAATATTGTGATATTTTCGAGCTCATGCATATATTATAGCATTAAGCATATAGTGTAATTATTAAGTTTTTGTAATAAAAAACGGTGATCAT
>JAILBM010000316.1 GCA_024680925.1 Butyrivibrio sp. | reverse complement strand
AGACTTCGTCCTACTATCATAGTATCTACAAGATTGTAAAACTGCTGAAAAAGGAATCCAAATAACAACGGCACTGAAAATCCCAATATAAGCTTCATTGGATTTCCCACAGTTAAATCTTTTACAGAATTATTATTCATATATTTTACCTTGTATTTCTCTTATCCAGTTTCTTGCTAAGTTTCATTCCCACAAACTGCATGATTTGAACCAGAATAACCAAAAGAACAACTGTTATAAGCATGATACCTGTTTCATATCTGTAGTATCCGTATCTTATAGCAATGTCACCAAGTCCGCCGCCACCTACTGTACCTGCCATAGCTGAGTATCCAAGAATGGTTCCCAGAGCAATTGTTGCACCAACAATAAGTGAAGTACGGGCTTCCTTCATCATAACCTTCCAGATAATGGTCCAGTTACCTGCGCCCATACTCTGGGCAGCCTCTATAACACCTCTGTCTACTTCAAGAAGTGATGACTCAACCATACGGGCTATAAAAGGCGCCGCACTAAGAACAAGAGGTACTATGGTAGCTGTAGGTCCGTAGCTTTGTCCGACTATAAGCTTGGTCAACGGAATTACCATGATAAGAAGTATAAGGAAGGGTATACTTCTAACAATATTTACAATAACATCCATAACCTTATACACAACAGGCATGGGCTTTAAGCCTGTGGGAGAAGTTACTACAAGTATTATCCCCATTGGTATTCCCAATATATAAGCAAAAAAGGTTGATACCAATGTCATATATAATGTCATAACTATGCCTTCGCCCAGCATAGCTCCATATTCATTCATAAATTCAGCCAACATAATTCTCTAATACCTCCACTTCAAGCTGTCTGGTTTTTAGAAATTCAATCATGGAATCTGCCATCTCCTTATCATCCGGGAGCTGAAGTATCATCTGTCCCTTGGCTATTCCGCCAATATCCCTTGTATCTGCAAGAAGAATATTAACCGGGGTTTTAAATTCCAAAACCATATTTGCTACCACAGGCTCAAAGGATGAGTTCTGTGAAAAAACGATTCTGACACACTTTTTGCTGCTCATGGAAGCTACCTGTGAGCTCTGTCCTTCAGGGAAAACAAGCTTTTTAGCTGCTACGGACTGTGGATTTGAAAATACATTCTCCACACTTCCTGTTTCAGCAAGATTTCCACCGTCAATAATGGCCACTTTATTACAGATTTCCTCTACAACCGACATGGAATGAGTGATTATTACTATTGTAATCCCATGCTTTTGATTTATCTCTTTTAACAGAGCAAGTATAGATTTTGTAGTTGTAGGATCAAGGGCACTGGTTGCCTCATCACACAAAAGTATTTTGGGATCATTGGCAAGAGCTCTGGCTATAGCCACTCTCTGCTGTTGACCTCCGGAAAGTTGGGCAGGATAGTTTAGTGCCTTGTCCTCCAGACCTACTTCCCTTAAAAGCTGCATTGCCTTGTCCTTGGCTTTGCGTTTATTAACACCTGCTATTTCCATAGGAAACATAACATTTCCAATAACATTTCTCTGCATAAGAAGATTAAAATGCTGAAATATCATGGCTATCCCAAGTCTCTCTTTTCTAAGGGCAGAATCAGAAAGACTGCTTAAATCCTTACCATCAACATAAACCGTTCCCGAGGTTGGTCTTTCAAGAAAATTAAGGCATCTGACCAGCGTGGATTTTCCTGCGCCGGACATTCCGATAATTCCAAATATATCCCCACGTTTAATTTCAAGACTTATGTTTTTAAGTGCCTCAACCTGATTATCTTTGCCCTTAAAGACTTTACAGACATCATCCACTTTTATTATTACATCTGATGAATTACCCATTAAACAACTCCCTATAAATAAAACTTGTGGAATAAAAACTTTACTCCACAAGTCTTATATTATCACAGTATTTACAGTTTATAAATTACTCTTTTGTTTTATGTATGTTTTTAAGTGTGTTATTATACTTTTTTTAGCAATCAGTCATTAGCAAACATTGCTGTTGATAAATATCTGTCTCCTGAATCAGGAAGAAGCGCCACTATTGTCTTGCCCTTATATTCAGGTCTCTTTGCAACCTCTGCTGCTGCCCAAAGTGCTGCTCCAGAAGAAATACCCACAAGGATTCCTTCTGTCTTACCGAATTCAGCGCCCTTTTCAAAAGCATCTTCATTTTTAACTCTGATTATTTCATCATATACCTCTGTATTAAGCACCTTAGGTATAAAGCCTGCACCGATACCCTGTATCTTATGTGGTCCCGGCTTATCTCCGGAAAGTACAGCAGATGAATCAGGCTCAACGGCTATGACTTTGATATCGGGATTTTTGGATTTTAAGTATTCGCCTGTTCCTGTAATTGTTCCACCTGTTCCCACTGCTGAAATAAATACGTCTACCTTACCGTCTGTATCTTCCCATATCTCAGGACCTGTTGTCTCTCTGTGAGCCTGTGCATTGGCAGGATTATCAAACTGTCCAAGTATTATTGATCCGGGAGTATTTTTCTGGAGCTCTTCAGCCTTCTCGATGGCACCCTTCATACCCTTGGCACCCTCAGTAAGAACAAGTTCTGCTCCGTATGCTTTAAGAAGAGTTCTTCTCTCAACAGACATGGTATCCGGAAGAGTAAGAACTGCTTTATATCCCTTGGCAGCTGCTATAGCAGCAATACCGATACCTGTATTTCCTGATGTTGGTTCAATGATTGTTGCTCCCGGTTTGATCTTTCCTGACTTCTCAGCATCTTCAATCATGGAGAGGGCTACTCTGTCCTTAACTGATCCCGCAGGATTAAGATACTCCAGCTTTGCAAGGATCTTTGCATCCTGTACTCCGTTTTTTGATGAAAAATTCTTAATCTCTAAAATTGGTGTATTACCTATAAGTTGTGTAGCACTGGTCTTGATATTTGACATAATCATCCCTTCTTTCCTATATATTTAAATATCTCTGTTTTTATTTCCTATTTATTCAGTAGGATTAGTATGAATTGATTCTATATCCAATTTTTACAGTTGTCAATCTTGATTTTTATGACTTTTTGTCGCTTTGCTCCAAAAGTCATGCAAATAGGCCATTTGAAGGCGACTAAAGTCGCAGGGCCTATTTGCCTCTTGAATCACTTTCTTACGAAAACCGCAGTAAATGCGGATTTCTGTAATTAACGTACAAGAATACATACTTTTTTGTAAAAAAATAAGACTGGCACATTAATATATGTCAGCCTTATTAAGTTTAGTCTAAATCATCAATCTTCGAAAGGAACTACAGCTCCGTCATAGGTAGAATTGATAAAATCTTTGATATCATCAGATTTAAGAACCTCTACCAATGCCTTAATTCCTTCACTTTCTTCATTACCTGCCTTTACGGCAATCACATTAACATAAGTCTGAGCTGCTTCTGAATCTGAAGTTTCATAAGCAAGTGCATCCTGACCTACTGAAAATCCTGCTTCAAGTGCATAGTTACCATTAAGTACTACATATGCAACTTCACCAACTACTCGTGAAACCTGAGCTGCCTCAAGCTCCTGAATCTTTACATTATAAGGGTTTTCTTCAATATCATTTACTGTAGCTGTAAGGCCTGCATCTGCCTTAAGGGTTATGATTCCATTTGCTTCAAGAAGAAGAAGTGCTCTTGCTTCATTTGTTGTATCGTTAGGTACTGCTATTACATCACCTTCAGCTATATCATCAAGAGAAGTCTTTGTTCCCGGATAAATTCCAAATGGCTCATAGTGAATACCTCCGGCATTTACAAGATTTGTTCCCTTTTCTTCATTGAAGTTCTCAAGGTAAGGGATATGCTGAAAATAGTTTGCATCAAACTCT
>JAILBM010000312.1 GCA_024680925.1 Butyrivibrio sp. | reverse complement strand
CAAAAAGCCCCAAAATAAGGATTATAATTGCATTCACTTTTATTTACTTGCAATTACTTTTTCACTCAAATCAGTTTATTAAGTTTTTATGATTGACAATAAAAAAAGATAGTGTTATTATCCAAACTAATTACATAAGGTAATTATCAAAGCTAAGAAAGGCAATTATAAATGACAAAGGATAAGATAAAAGAAATTATGGATGCCTGTTATCAGGCGAAACGTGTTAGAGATATGCTGCCGGCACTTCCGGGAGGAGTAACTTCGTCACACATTCATTATCTGGATACACTTAGGAAACTGGAAAAAACAACTGACAGAGTTAAGGTAAGTGATATAAGCGATGAACTTGGACTTCCGAGGCCGAGTGTTACCAAAACTCTTAAAAATATGGAAGAAATGGGATTTATAGAGAAAGAAAGCACGGATGCTGACGGAAGATATGTTTTTATAAAAATTACTGATAAGGGCAGGGCACTGGTAGATAAATATGTGGACAGATACTTTGATAGTCTGTCAGAAGATCTTAAAGATATCTCTGATGAAGATGCTGATAAGATGATAGAAGTAGTTAGAAAAATTTATATAGTAATGAGTAAGAGGAAAGAAAAATGAGTTTGAGTGAGAAATCAGATTTTACACAGGGAAGTATCATAAAGAAGATGGTACCGTTTATGATGCCGATCCTGGGGGCGCTTATTTTACAGGCGGCGTACGGTGCGGTCGATCTTTTGGTTGTAGGACGATTTGGAAGTACTGCGGGTTTATCGGCAGTATCTACGGGAAGTCAGATATTAAATCTAGCAACATTTGTGATCACACAGCTTGCAATGGGAATAACTGTTTTGATAGCAAGATATATCGGTGAGAAGACGACCGGACAGATAGGAGAGCTTCTGGGTGGTGCGGCTGCAGTATTTACGATAATTGCATCAGTATTGTTTGTTGTAATGGTATTTCTGTCAAATCCATTAGCTGTAATCATGCAGGCGCCTGAAGAGGCAATACCGCTTACATCTTTATATGTGAAGATCTGTGGCGGAGGAATATTTTTTATTGTCGCATATAATGTTCTTTCAGCTATTTTCAGAGGTCTTGGAGATAGTAAGTCTCCGTTGATCTTTGTTGCGGTTGCTTGTGCAGTTAATGTAGTCGGTGATCTTGTTTTAGTGGCAGGATGCCATTTGGATGCGGCTGGAGCTGCAATTGCAACTGTAGCTGCACAAGCTGTCAGCGTTATATTGGCTCTGGTTTTATTGAAAAAAAGAAATCTTCCGTTTACTGTCAGCAGAAAAGATTTCAGAATAAACAAGCAATGCAAGCGTTTCCTTAAAGTTGGAATCCCTCTGGCGTTGCAGGAATTTCTTACTCAGATGTCATTTTTGGCTCTTTGCGCGTTTGTTAATAGACTTGGACTTGAAGCATCATCAGGATATGGAGTTGCCTGTAAAATAGTTAATTTTGCCATGTTAGTTCCGAGTGCACTCATGCAGTCAATGGCTTCTTTTGTTTCGCAGAATGTTGGAGCAGGAAAAGAAGACAGGGCAAAGAAAGCCATGTTTACTGGAATGGGTATTGGAATATGTGTAGGTATTATAGTATTTACATCAGTATGGTTTTTCGGAGATATACTTACATCAGCATTTACAACAGATGCAAGTGTAATTCAGAAAGGATATGAATATTTAAAAGGTTTTGCGCCTGAAACTATCCTCACAGCAATAATGTTCAGCATGGTCGGATATTTCAACGGACATGAAAAAACGGTATGGGTCATGATACAGGGGCTTACACAAACCTTACTTGTAAGACTTCCTTTTGCGTATATAATGAGTATACAGCCGGATGCGAGCCTGACAAATATCGGACTTGCAGCACCCATAGCCACTTGTTTCGGTATAGTATTAAATGTAGGTTTTTATATTTACAGTAACCGAAAGAATAATAAATAAAATTATAGCCATCTTGTTCAGAATATATGAATAAGATGGCTATAATTTTATTTTGTTAAAGCTATAAGATTTATTAAAGATCTGAACTATTTTTTATTGCGTAAGATATTTGCCAGTATCGCTCCGGATATGTTGTGCCATACGGAGAAGATCGCTCCGGGTACGGTAGCCATT
>JAILBM010000301.1 GCA_024680925.1 Butyrivibrio sp. | reverse complement strand
ATGTACGGACCTACTGTAGGAGACCGAGTTCGTCTGGGTGATACGGCTTTGATAGTTGAAGTCGAAAAAGACTATTGTACTTACGGGGATGAAGCGAAATTTGGCGGTGGAAAATCTTTAAGGGATGGCATGGGACAATCTTCAACCCATCTTGATGATGAGTGCCTTGATCTTGTTATAACCAGTGCGCTTGTAATAGATTACACAGGAATTTACAAGGCAGATATAGGAATAAAGAATGGTAAAATTTCAGGAATAGGTAAAGCTGGTAATCCTCATATTATGGATGGGGTTACACCGGGAATGGTAATTGGTGCATCTACGGAAGCCATGGCCGGAGAAGGCCTTATTCTGACAGCAGGAGGAATAGACAGTCATAGGTTCATTTTCTGCAGCCTCAAGCATTTTCTCTATATTAAACTTTCCCGGTGTGCAGGTCGTTGCATTAGTTCCATCTGAAGGTCCGCAGCCACCTCCTATCATTGTTGTCACACCGCTGTAAAGTGCAGTATGAATCTGTGTAGGAGATATAAAATGAATATGACTGTCTATTCCTCCTGCTGTCAGAATAAGGCCTTCTCCGGCCATGGCTTCCGTAGATGCACCAATTACCATTCCCGGTATAACCCCATCCATAATATGAGGATTACCGGCTTTACCTATTCCTGAAATTTTACCATCCTTTATTCCTATATCTGCCTTGTAAATACCCGTGTAATCTATTACAAGAGCACTGGTTATAACAAGATCAAGGCATTCATCGTCAAGATGGGTTGAAGATTGTCCCATACCGTCTCTTAAAGACTTTCCTCCACCAAATTTAGCTTCATCCCCATAAGTACAATAGTCTTTTTCAACTTCAATAATTAAAGCCGTATCACCCAGACGAACTCGGTCTCCTACAGTAGGTCCGTACATTGCTGCGTACTCTTTTCTTGAAATTTCAATCATGTTTTTACCTCCTATATTTCTTTAAAACCAAGTTCTCCGGCTTTTCTGAATGCTGCCTCTTTTACTCTCTCATCATCAAAGAAACCTTCAACAAGTCCGTTAAGTCCATGTCCTTCTCTGCTTCCCCCGATTTTAACAAGCTGTATTTCCTTAGACTCCCCCGGCTCAAATCTGACTGCAGTACCTGCAGGAATATCAAGTCTCATTCCATAACTTTGTGCTCTGTCAAATTTCAGATCCTTGTTTACTTCAAAGAAATGGAAATGTGAACCAACCTGAACAGGTCTGTCTGCAGTATTGACTACTGTAAGCTTTACAGTAGGCTTACCTTCATTAAGTTTTATGGTTCCTTCTTCTATAAACATCTCCCCCGGAACAATTTTTCCTTCGGCAGGGATTGGATCGTGTACAGTAACAAGCTTTGTCCCATCCGGAAAAGTAGCTTCTATTTGAATTTCATGAATCATTTCCGCTACTCCATCCATTACATCATCGCTGCTTAACATTTTTCTGCCAAGCTGCATCAATTCTGCTACACTCTTTCCTTCTCTGGCCAATTCCAGCAGTTCTTTGGAAATATAGGCAATTGCCTCCGGGTAGTTTAACTTTATCCCTTTTTTTAGTCTTCCCTCTGCCACTGTTCCTGCATAATGCAGTTCCAGCTTACTTAATTCTCTTGGTGTTAAATGCATTTTTTTCTCCTTTGATCAAAATCACTTATGCCGCGTCACTAACTACTGTCTCTTTATATAGTAAATGTAACCATTTTCCTGATTTATACCGCACATATCCAAGTGGCAGCTTGTACAATTCCAAAACAATATATGCCGCGTAAATAACCACTACATTGAATCCAAGTGCACCTGTAATAAGTGTAAGGGGCATACCGACGAACCAGATGCTTCCCATATCCATAAGTGTTAAATAAGCAATATCACCACCACTTCTGAATATACCCTCAACGTTTATGTTATTGTTACAGTTTAAGAATATATAAAAAGAAAGAATTACCATGCATTTTGAAACATAATCACCTACTACGGTTCCATCAATAGAATATGCTGCCAGCATAGGAGTTCTAAGTGTATATATAACCAAACCCGAAACAATTCCCACTATGAACGCAGTAATATGAAACTTATCACAATATCGCTTTACTTTATCAATATCGCCTTTTCCTATTTCATTACCGATAATAATGGTAGATGCTCCGCAAAATCCTCCGGAAGCAATCTTGGCCAGCATCTGAAGTGTCTGCATTATAGACATTGCCGCCAATGCATCCGTACCTGCTCTTCCGTATATAATGAAATATATTGTAGTTCCCAGATTCCACATCATTTCATTGCCGATAAGAGGTACTGCTCTTTTCACAAATGCTTTTACATATGAAAAATCGTATGTAAAAAGCTTCAGTGGATTTCTCATAATCTCATTTTTACTAATAACAATGTAAATAATCAAAACTACTATTGATGCTATACGGCACAATACTGTACCAAGAGCCGCTCCTGTAACTCCAAGCTTTGGGCATCCGAATTTACCGAAAATAAATGTATAATTGGCAAAGCAGTTAATAAGAACTGAGAATATACTTTCAGTCATTGTCACTCTTACCTTATTCATGGATCTGAGCATATATTCCAGTGGGAATATAATACTCATGAGAAAATATGCCGGCACAACAGCCCTCATATATTCCACACCCAAAGCCACTACCACGGGATCATCATTGAATATCAGAATAAGCTGGGTCGGAATAGACATGACCAATAATGAAAAAATGATTCCCATGGATAGTGTAATAGTAAGTAATACTCCCAGTATCTTCTTAAAGCCTTCATGGTCATTGGCTCCCCAATACTGTGCCATAAACATTGCACAACCGCTTCCACTACCATACAAAAAGGCATTATAAAGGCTTAATAGCTTATTTGATGCACCTATTGCAGCAATAGTCTCAGTTCCGAGAGAACTTACCATTATCTGATCAATAAAATTTATACTTTGGGTAAAAATAGATTGAATTAATAGAGGTAAAACGGTTAATGCCAAAAGTGAAAAAAATTCTTTATTTTCTTTTGTTCTATCGTAAGTTTTCATATATAACCACCTTGCCAATAAAAATATTATTACTCCAGAGCTTCTATCCCTTCTGCGCCTGTTCTTACCTTAACTACTTTTTCAACCTCGTATACGAAAATCTTTCCATCACCGATTTTTCCGGTATAAATTGCTTTCTTAACAGTACTGATCAAAACAGTTAACGGAACTGTACTTATAACAATTTCAACCTTTACCTTAGGAATAAGATGTGATTCAAGCTCAGATCCTCGATAATACTCTGTATTACCCTTCTGAATACCACAACCGCTGACATTTGTAACCGTCATACCTGTAACTTCGATCCTGTCTAGAGCTTTCATAAGTACTTCAAGTCGGTTAGGATTCATTACAACTACAACCTTACGCATCTTGCCGTCGACCTTTTTGTATTCATTCGGAAGCTCATCCATATTAAGTGAATCCAAATCTATAGCTTTAATAATGCTTTCAGGAGTCGGATGTGTTATATTGTGACTCATATGACCTGCAAAAACTCCCATTACCGACCCATGTTCAGATGCATCAAGTCCTCTGGATTCTTCTTCCTCTGAAACTCTTATTCCAATGGTTTTCTTTATTAATGCAAAAATAACTGTCATGGAAACAAAAGCCCAAACAAATACTGCTAAAACCCCAAGTATTTGTATAAAGAAGAATTTAAAATATCCTGTGTATAAAAAGCCTGATTTTACAGAAAATACACCTGTAAGAATCGTACCAATCGCACCGGATATACCATGGGCACTTATAGCTCCAACGGGATCATCGATTTTAAGAGTATTATCAACAAACTCTATTGCATATATAACTACAAATCCAACAACCAAACCTGTTATTACAGCTCCGAGAGGTTTCATTTCATCGCATCCTGATGTAATAGCAACAAGTCCTGCCAAGGCACCATTAAATGTCATTGAAATATCAGGCTTGGAATATCTTTTCCAGGAAAAAAACATTGCTGTTATACTTGCTGTTGCAGCACAAACAGTCACATTAAAGATAATGTTACTAACTGTATTTATAGCTTCATCCCCGGTAATTGAAAGTGTTGAGCCTGCATCAAATCCATACCAGCCAAACCAAAGTAAAAATATTCCCAAAACTCCAAAAGACATGCTCTGCCCCGGAATTGCCCTTGATTTACCATTGCTGTCATACTTACCAATTCTTGGTCCAAGCATTTTAGCGCCTACAAGCGCTGCTGTTCCACCTACAAGGTGGACAGCGCTTGAGCCTGCAAAATCATGAAATCCAAGCTGATTTAACCAGCCTGCCTCATTCCAGATCCAATGAGCACTCATTGGATAAACAATTGCACTTATTAGTGCTGAACATGCTATATATGCACTGAAACGTGTTCTTCCTGCCATAGCACCGGAAACAATAGTAGCTGCTGTACAACAAAACAACATTTGAAAAACCAGATAAAGTGTGACCGGAATAGCCCCTATTGTATAATCACCAGTAGAAAATAAATCTATCTTACCAATGATTCCTCCCAAAGAAGAATTATGTATAAAGCCAAATCCGATAGTCCAAAAAACTATTGAGCCAATAACAAAATCAGTAAGATTTTTCATAGCAATGTTTCCGGCATTTTTGGCACGAGTGAAGCCCGTCTCAAGCATCGTAAAACCTGCTTGCATTAGTAACATCATGGCTATTGCCACAGCTACCCATAAAGAATCTACTGCTGAATACATGAGGCGCCCTCCTATAACTATATTTTTAAAGCAATTTCTGTTTTTTATTCCTTAACATGAACATCAGCTACTGTGAAGTTCCAGAAGAAGTTAGCTCCTTCTTCATATTCAAATCTGTCACTGATTATATAAGTGTCAAGTGACTCATAAAGTGGGATTACAGGGCAATCTTCAACTGCTACTTCCATTGCCTTGAGCATTAACTCTGATCTTGCTGCATCATCATCCAACAGATATGACTCATCAAGATATGAATCAAACTCACTGCTGCTGTATGCTGACTTGTTGGCACCACCCTGATAATTTGAACGTCCTGCAAGACAGTTTGTAAGATATCCTGTAGGATCAAGCCAGTCCGAAATCCATCCTGTCATCAGTGCGTTATATACTCTGTTGCCGTTTTCATCTACTGTATAACCATAACTGATAGCAAAAGACTCTGATGACTGTATTTCAACAATCTTACATGTGATTGGAAGACCTGACTCTGTAATCATAGACTGTATCATTTCAGCACCTGTCTTCAATGCTGCCGTAGTATAAAGTGTAAATTCAAAGCCATCGGCATATTTAGAGGCTGCAAGGGCTTCTGCTGCCTTAGCATAATCCTGATTATAGTCTGTAGCCTCTGCTCCTGCCTGTGTCCATGCATCTGTATCTATGGCATACATTGATGATGGCATGAAGAAGGCATCCTTTGCCTGTGAATATTTACCGCCTATAATTGCTGTATAGGATTCCTTATCAATACAATAAGCAACTGCTTTTCTTGCATTTACATCATCAAAAGGTGCCACACTACAGTTAAGTGCTACATATGAAGCATTTGTTCCTGAGTATGATGTAATTGACATTCCACTGGCACTTTCATAAGTAGGAAGTGTTTCTGATGAAAGTGATCTTGCATAATCTATCTGTCCTGACTGAGCTGCTAAGGCTCTTGAAGTAGCATCCTCTATTACTTCATAAACAACCTTGTCTACATCCAGTGATTCAGGATCATTCCAATAATATGGATTCTTTACAAGTACAATTTCTGTTCCGGAGTCCCAGGAGCTAAGCATATATGGGCCTGTTCCTACGCAGGAACCTGAAAGTGTACCATAGTTGTCTCCTTCTGCCTCTACAACTGCCTTTTCTACTATTGTGCAGGGAGATGTAGCAGGAACATATTTCCAGGTTGCATCAGCCTGAGTAAGATAAACTGTCAGTGTATATGCCTCTTCGTCAACTTCAAAATGATCAACTGAATCAAATAAATATGACATAGAATACCCATCATTTTTTACTCTCTCCATGGAATAAAGAACATCTTCCATAGTCATTTCATTACCATCAGAGAACTTAACACCTTTTTTGATATTGTAAACATAAGTGGTTTCATCAATCTGTTCCCAGCTCTCTGCCAGACATGGCTCAAGTTCTGAGCCTTCGAGAGAAAAATTTAAAAGGGTATCATAACAGTCATAGCCTATAAGTGTACATGCTGTTGTATTAAAATCCTGAGGATCCATTGAAGGTGGTTCTTGGCCAAAGCCTATAGTAAATGTGACTTCAGAATCATCACCTTTATCTTCTGCAGCTGTAGAAGCTGTTGATGCAGTTGTCTCAGTACTTGCTGAGCTGCATCCGGTCAATAAAGTACCAAACATTGTGGACAAAACTACTGCCGATAATAATTTTTTCATAATACTTTCCCCTTTCAAATCTTTAATCTGATATTAGTGGATAGTGACATGCAACGTAGTGATCATTTCCAATTTTCTTAAGCTTAGGTGTTCTTTCAGAGCATAGACCCTCTCTGAATCTTGGACACCTTTCCCTAAATCTGCAGCCCTCCTTAACATTGACTGCACTTGGTATTTCTCCTTCAAGAAGTTCATGTTCCTTAACTTCAAGGGGATGTTCTTTAGGCTTTGCCGCTATGAGTGCCTGAGTGTATGGATGATAAACATGCTTGTACACTTCCTCTGTCGGTCCCATCTCAACTATCACTCCGAGATAGACAACAGCAACTTTATCACAAACATGTCTGACTACTGTCAGATCATGTGAGATAAACAAAATAGTCTGGCCTTTTTCCTTTTTAAGATCAATCATCAGATTTAAAATCTGGGCCTGAACAGAAACGTCTAGTGCAGATACCGGTTCATCTGCCAAAATAAATTCCGGTTCCACCAGCAGTGCTCTCGCAATTGCAAGTCTTTGAAGCTGTCCTCCTGATAGTTCCTTAGGTAGTCTTGTAAGTACGTCATCAGTTAAATTAATATATTCTACAAGCTCATGAATCTTCTTTTCTGCCACATCGGAAGGAATCTTATATACCTTGGCTATTTCCCTGAATATCTGTCCGATAGTCTTTTTAGGATTAAAAGAAGCTAACGGATTCTGGAAAATCATCTGCATGTTTTTCCTGTAGGGCTTAATATCTTTTGGACTTAAGTCAGATATTTTTTTTCCGTCGTAATAAACTTCTCCGGAATCAATATCAAGTAGCTTAATAATGCATCTTCCAATTGTAGATTTTCCGGATCCCGATTCTCCTATGATTCCGAAAATCTCACCCTTCTTAATATTGAAGCTTACATGATCAACTGCATGTAAGTATCTGGCACTTGCCCTGTTAAGTTTTCCTTTATCTAATCTGAAATACTTTTTTATGTTTTTTACTTCAATGAGGTTATCTGCCATAATTAAGACACCTCCTTTATCTTCTTGGATTCAGATAATATACAATGACAGGCTGCTGTATGACCGTTACCTAATTCTATGGTATGTGGCAATTTACTTAAACATATATTTGTTTTCCGTTCACATCTTGGTGCAAATGGACAACCGGTAAACTTTTCATATAAAAGAGGTGGAGCGCCCTGAATTGTCTTCATGTATGTTCCACTGTCTTCCTCTTTTGGGTTGCTCTCCAGTAAAGCCTTAGTATATGGATGTTTTGGATTATCAAATATATCCAGTACCGATCCGTTTTCCACTACCTTACCTGCATACATTACAGAAACCGAATCACATACCTCTGCAATAACTCCCAGGTCATGAGTAATAATAATTACAGATGTTCCAAATTCCTTTTGTAAACCCTTTATAAGTTCGAGTATCTGTGCTTGTATTGTTACATCAAGGGCTGTCGTAGGTTCATCAGCAATTAAAAGCTTGGGTTCGCAGGACAATGCCATTGCTATCATTACTCTCTGTAACATTCCACCGGACATTTCAAAAGGATATTGCATATATCTTTTTTCCGCGGGCTGAATTCCTATTTTTTCAAAAAGCTTAATAACTTTTTCTTTAGCCTCAGCTTTGCTTAATCCCTTTTTGGCTCTAATCTGTTCCGCAACCTGCTCGCCTGCCTTCATAATAGGGTTTAACGCTGTCATGGGATCCTGAAATATCATTGCTATTTCATCACCACGTATCTTTTGCATATCCTTTAATGGCATTTCAACTATTTCTTTTTCACCATCCTTTGATGCAAAATGTATTTCTCCGGTATATTCTGTTTTCTTATCATCATGAAGCTTCATGATTGCTTTGGTTGATACGGATTTACCACAACCGGACTCACCAACCACTCCATGTATCTCACCTTTTTTTACATTAAGATTGATTCCCTGAACTGCATATATGATTCCTCTGACTGTCATGAGGTTTACGCATAAATCCTTAATTTCAAGAATATTATTTTTGTTATCCATTTATGCCACCTCCTTCTTTTTATTAAATGTAAACAGTGTAGGGGTAATAAGCTTTTTCCTGTATTGCTTAAATGTAGGCATTTTTCTTTGATCAGGATCTATATATGCCTGTATTCCGTCACTGAAAATGTTAATAGCTATTGAAGTAACCATTATTGCAACAGCCGGTGCAATTAAAAGTACAGGATTTAAATACAACATGGACATTCCTTCTTTTAATAAAGTACCCCAGTCAGCTCCGGGAGGCTGAACTCCTATTCCCAGATATGAAAGGGTAGCCATGGATGTTATGGCTGAACCGATATCCAATGTAAACTGGGCAATCATAGTAGTAACTATATTAGGAAGTATATGTACAAACATGATTCTCATATTTGAATATCCAAGAGATCTGCAGGCTTCTACGTAAACCGCTTTTTTCTCTGTCATGATAAGTGATCTTGCAAGCTTTGCCGTAAGAGGTGTATAGACAATACCTATAGCCAGAACACCTGAGTAAGTACCTTTTCCAAATGCGGCTACAAGAACAAATGCTAATAATAAGGAAGGAACAGCACAAACAATATCCCATATTCTCATTACCAATGAATCCAGCCTTCCTCCGTAATACCCACATAACATTCCGATAGGTACACCTACAAGCACTTCAAAACCTACTATTAAAAATGCATTTAAAATAGATGTTTGTGCTCCACATAAAAGTCTTGAAAACAAATCTCTGCCAAGTCTGTCTGTGCCAAGTAAATGATTTGGAGAAAAAGCTCTTGCAAGTGATGCAGAATAGTCATTCATTTCCGGGTCATAGGGTGAAATAAAATTTGCAAGTGCAGCACATATTACAATTATTAAAAGTATTGTTCCGCTTATAATTACAGGTATTGTAAAAAATGTTCCATTACTTGATTTCTTCCTTAATCCTTTCATAAGTGCTTCTCCTTCCTTATACAAGTGATACTCTTGGATCAATGATCACATATAAAAGATCTACCAATAAGCTAACCACCAGATAAATAATAAGCATTAACATAACCAATACCTGAACCACCGGATAATTATTTGTCTGAACCCCTGATATTAAAAGTCCACCTATTCCCGGTAATGAAAAGATCTGTTCAATAAGGACTGTTCCTCCAATAGCTCCTGCCAATGAGTTACCTGCAACAGTCAGAACAGGTATTACTGCATTATGAAATGCATGTTTATAAGTAACTGCGTTTGAACCAATGCCCTTTGCATTAGCTGTAACTATATAAGAAGATTGAAGCTGGGATGTCATTGAACTTCTGGTTACTCGACCAAGCAGTGCCAAATGACCTAAAGACATGATCAAAGCCGGAAGCCATATTCTTTGGAAGTACTCTGATATATTTGAATAAGTTCCTATAAATGAATATCCCGGCATAAATTTGGCTACTATAATAAGTACTACTACACATATCAGAAATCCCGGAACACTTGAAAAAAATAACATTAGTAAAGAAATTGCTGTATCTATCGGTTTATTTCTATGTAAAGAAGCAATAACACCAAGCAGAATTGCAAGTATGGTACCTATAACAAAACTTATACCTACAAGTCCAAGGGTTACAGGAATTCTCGTTATTATTAATTCATTTACATTCTGACCACTTGTGTAATCTTTTCCAAAATCTCCGGAAAGAGCATCCTTAAGCCAGTTTATATATCTAAGAAGCATCGGATCATCTAAACCGTATTCTTGTATAATTCTGGCCTTTAATTCATCTGAAGCCTGTTTCTCTCCTATAATAGCTGCCATCTCACTATTACCGGATAACCTTAGTAAAAAGAAAATAGCAAATGAAACTATAAGTAGAATAGGAATCATAGCCAGGATTCTTTTTGCCACGTACATTAAGTATTTCTTCATAATATTTCTCCTCCCTGTACTTTTGATATAAAAAAAGCGGAATGACCAAATCTGATCATTCCGCCCTTGGAACTTTGTGTTCGTGTGGTTTTGTAATTTTTTATTGATATTACGATGTGACAGGTTCAAAGTCAATGCTTATTTTTCATTTTTATCATTTTTATAACTTTTACACATTTTGTGTGACAAAAAAGTTTTATTCCATTGGCAATTGTTCATAAAATTTCTAAAATAGGGTCTTTTATTCAGATTTTTTCAGAAATTGTTGTTGACTTTTGTCTAACACAAAGGTATATCACAGATTTTAAGAAAATTTGAAAGAGAGGTAATTTGTTATGGAACATAAACCAATGCTTAGAGTAAAGCGCTCTCCCGCTTGCACCGGTTTTTCTACTTTCTTTAATCTTCCATATGAAAAAACTCTGGAGGATGTTGATTTTGTTATTACAGGTGTGCCTTTTGATACACATGTAACCTACAGACCCGGTACCAGACTTGGTCCTGATGCAGTACGAGATGCATATGCATTTCAGGGATACTCCGATGCTTTTGGAATTACATTATTTGATTATATAAAGGGTGTTGATTACGGTGATCTTAATGTAATAAATGTAAATCCCGAAGCAACTCATGATCATATAAAAGAAGCAATTGCTGAAATTGCAGGCGCCGGTGTCATTCCTATTTGTGTAGGTGGTGATCATTCTATTGCTTATCCTGAGCTTTGCGGATATAAAGAAGCAATTGGAAAGGTTGCAATTCTCCACTTTGATTCCCATTCAGATACCGGATACCATGAAATGCCTGAAGATGCTCCTCACGATCATGGAACTCCTTTTAAAGATGCAATTTTAGATGACTGTATCCTTACAGAATCCTCTGTTCAAATTGGTATGAGAGGTCTTACACCTCCAATGGCACAGGATTATAAGTTTGCAACAGAACACGGTATGACCGTTATCCCTGCTGCAGAACTACATGAAATTGGCATCAAAGAAGCAGCTGCACGCATTCGTAAGATAATCGGAGATGCACCTGTATTTCTTACCTTTGATATTGATTTCCTTGATCCAATCTATGCTCCGGGTACAGGAACTCCTGAAGGCTGTGGTTTCTCAACATGGGATGCAATTGAACTTATCAGATACAGCCTGATCGGCAAAAACATAATTGGTATGGATCTTGTAGAAGTAAACCCTCTCTACGATACCAGTGAAAAAACTGCTCAGGCAGGAAAACGAATCATCAACGAAGTTCTCACTCTTCTCGCCTGCAAAAAAGCCGGAATAAGCAAATACGAAGACTTTGGAGAATAATCTAAAAGAAAGAAGGAGAAAAGTTATGGAAAAAGTACTCGAATCAGGTTTTAACACATATAAAAGCCTTCCCTATAAGGCAGATTTAAAAGATTGTGATTATGTAGTTGCCGGTGTTCCATGGGATTGCTCAACTACAGGTAAGCCGGGTACCCGTTTTGCACCGGATGCTCTTCGTACCTGCTATTGGAAAGCAATGGGATATAATCAGAATCTTAAAGTATCCTCAGAACTTGCTGTAGGAACCGATTACGGTAACATGACTCTTAAAAACGGTTATACACTTCCAAGTTATCACATTATAACTGATGAAGTACGTAAATTCCTCGAAGCAGGTGTTATCCCCGTAATTCTTGGTGGTGACCATTCTATAACACTGCCGGAACTACGCGCAATGTACGAATTTTATGGGCCTATGGCTCTTATACACTTTGATTCACATCGTGATGTCAGATGCACCGGTGCAAAATATGATCATGGAACTCCTTTTTCCAGAGCCTTCGAAGAAGGAATCATTGATCCTGCACATTCTATACAGATAGGAATCAGATATAGTATACATAATGCTGAATATTGGAATTTTGGAATTGAAGAAGGAATGAAGGTTATTCCGGGTTCAGCACTTTTAAATATGTCAGCTGATGAGGTTATTAAGGAGATCAAGGAACAGGTTGGTGATTGTCCTGCCTTCTTAAGTTTTGATATCGATTGTCTTGATCCTGCTGCTGCACCGGGAACAGGTACTCCTGTACCGGGAGGTCCCGATACATATTACTGCCGCAAAATAGTCAGAGAATGCGCTTCCGTTCTCGATGTTAAGGGCTTTGACCTTGTTGAAGTCGCACCTGATATTGATGCAGGCGGAGTAACACTTCAGGCTGCAGATGGTCTTATAGTAGACATGATTGGTTCAATTGCAAAAAGAAAAGAATTAGGCACTCTTGTACGTGGTACAGGTGTTAATATACATCCTGACAACCCTCAGAGAACCTTGGAAATCGAAGCAGAAAACATGAAGGATCCTGACAACTCAAAGGGCAGACCTGAAAATACAGGTATCAAAACCTTCTGTGGTCTTAAACAGGAAACATCTCTCGAAAATCTCAAGGATCTGGATGCTGTATTGTTCGGTATGCCATATGACTGTGCAACATCAAACAGACCTGGAACACGTTTCGGTCCTCGTGCTCTCAGAAAGCTTTGGGGCTTTAATCCTTACAGTATTGAATTTGGATTTAATGCTCATGATAATTTTGAAGCCCGTGACTTTGGCGATTTTAATATCTACTACAACAGTATCAATGAAACGATGCATTCTGTTACTGAGCAGCTTGATGCTATTCTCGCATCAACTGATGCAGTAACAATCGGTGTCGGTGGTGACCATGCTTTAACCTTTGCAGAGCTGCGCTCAATGGAAAAGAAATACGGTAAAATGGCATTTATTCACTTCGATTCACACACAGACACCTGGGATGCACCTGATGAAAACGGAAATACTATGATAAATCATGGTACTCCATTCAGAGTAGCCATAAATCAGGGTTCCCTTGATGCTACACATGGTATTCAGCTTGGACTACGTTCAGGCGGAGAACATGATCATGATTTTGCAAGAGAACACGGAATGACCATCGTTAATGCCCATGAAATGCACAAAATTGGTCTTAAGGCAACGGCAGATAAAGTACGCGAAGTAGTTGGAGATAAGCCTGTATTTGTAACCTTTGATATAGATTTCATCGATCCAGCTTATGCACCTGGAACAGGAACTCCTGTAATTGGCGGATTTACTACTGCAGAAGCCTTTGAACTTATTCGTCTGTGCCTTCCGGGACTGAACATTAAAGGTATGGATCTTGTAGAAGTTGCTCCACAGTATGATACCGGCAATATTACAAGTCTTGCAGGTGTTCGTGTTATTTCAGAATTCTTAACCTGTCTTTCATACACAAAAAATGTTCTGAATAAATAATATTTTGATTCTAAAGGGGGAAAACATAGTTTTTCCCTCTTTTTTATTTACTTTTACTTTATAACAATGTATTCTCGTAACTATAATTCTTTTTCCGGAGGCCAAAATATGGATACTAACACCGATTTACTATCTATTTCTGAAATGGCCAGGCTTCGTAGAGTAACTACTGAAACCTTACGCCATTATGACCGTATTGACTTATTCAAACCCTGTTACATCAATCCGGAAACCGGCTACAGATATTATTCTTTTATGCAATATGAAGTTCTTGGTACTATAAAAGAACTTGCCCAAATGGGTATGTCACTGGAAGATATTAAAGCCTTTCTCAATCACAGAAATCTTGACGAGTCAATTATAATCCTGGAAAAACAACATGAAATATTACTTAAAGAAATACAGGAAAAAAAGGCTCTGGAAAAAATAATGCATGAAAAAATAGAATTCCTGCATGGTATCAAACAAAACAACCGATTGAATGAGCTTTTTATTTGCCATTTCCCCGAAAGATATATTCTTTCCGAAGGAAAACCGGGAATGACTACAAAACAAATGTGTAAGGAAATCACCTGCCTTGAAGGAAGACTTAAAGAAATAGCTCCAGTTTTTGCTTCAAACCGCATAGGAGCTTTCTGCTATGATTCCATAAATACTTTTGATTCAAATATGGAAACTTTCGATTATTCTCCCTTTATTGAATGTGATTCCAAATACAAAAAGGATCCTCTTTTTAGAGTAATTCCGGAATCCGATTACGTATGTATTCGTTATCATGGACGTTTTGGAACATACTCAGACTCTTTTAAGCTTGTAGCTAAATATATGAAAGATAATAATCTTAAACAGAACGGCTGCTTTTATACAAATTACGAGCTAGATATAACACTTACTAAAGACTTTGATGATACAATTTTACTTCTTCAGGTTCCGGTAAAAAAAGTATAAGAAATAAAGACAGGCATCACATATATCTATGCTGATGTCTGTCTTTATATTAATTACCTATATCATGTGAATATTTTCCCAAATTTTAATTTCCCATACACTTCACTACAATATTAACCAGATTCTTTGTACAGAACTGAAGATCTCCCAAAGTAATCTTATATCCATCTATCTCTTCACCGGTTTTCACAGCCTTAACAATGTCATCTACATTTTTCTGGCATCCCGGCATCTGAACATCATTACCTGCTGCTATACAGCCTGTGGATGCAGATATTGGATAATGAGGCTTAAATTTGCCTGTTATAAAGGGAACATCCTGTGATGTAAACCAGTCAGTCATTACAAAGCCTTCAAAGCCCCATTCATCTCTAAGAATGCTCTGCAACAAGTCATAGCTGTTGGCAGTATGGGTTCCGTTTAAGAGATTGTATGATGTCATAACCGAAAGAGGCTGTGACTTTCTTACAGCTATTTCAAATCCCTTAAGATATATTTCCCTAAGGGCTCTTTCTCCAACATGGGCATTTACAAAATATCTGTTATCTTCCTGGTTATTGCAGGCAAAATGCTTTATTGTAGTACCTTTTCCCTTATGCTTTTGTACTCCGTTTGTGATAGCAGCCGTTATCATACCTGCAATTAACGGATCCTCTGAATAATACTCGAAGTTTCTTCCGCAAAGAGGATTTCTGTGTATATTAAGCGCCGGTGCAAGCCATAAATCAACACCAAACTGCTCCATTTCCTTACCTACCATGTCTCCGGCTTTTTGAGCAAGCTCCATGTCCCA
>JAILBM010000290.1 GCA_024680925.1 Butyrivibrio sp. | reverse complement strand
TATAAGTTTTTCTGGTAATCCTACCTTATGACCTATATTATATAGTGTATCAGCAGGATTAGAAATTTTAATAAGTCCCATTTGCTCTAAATGGCCAGAAAAGTCTTTAAATGAAGCAAAGCAGGAGAGAAGATTAGTTTTGAATGCTTTCATATCAGCATTTCCAATATGTTCTAGTTTTATAGGAGTGCCGATACTGATCTGGTTCCCGGTTGTTTCGCTTTTAATATAAGGATACAAATTTGCACCAGATAGGCCAACATCTGAAGTTAGTACCTTTATATGTGCATTATAGTTGGATATGTCTATACCAATTAAATTAAATGCATCTATAAGGTTGCTGTCGATTTCATCGTCCTGGAATAAGAATTCTGCTGATGATGATTCGTGTGAAATATTTCCTCTTACAAACCGTACAAATTCGAACTGTTTATTAAGTTCATTCTCAGTGATATCAAGCAGTTCTGAAAAAGGAAGTCTAACATAATCAGTAGATAAATCAGCTAATACTAATTCATCGCCAACTAAAATAAGACTTTTGCCCTTAGTGTATTTGGTCAACATGTTGCATATAGAGGCTCTGTCCAAAGGACTTATTTCATTCCGAACTCTAGTATCTTTTAGTGATGACATAGCAGTACAGTCTGCCCCAACTCTCTGAAGTACTCCACGAAATGATGTTGGTGCAATAGGATAGCACTTCATTTCATCTGCATATGGATATTTTAAGGCAAGTTTTGTATCAGCCATCTGTTCAGAAATTGTTTCATCAGATACATCTGAAGATATTTGGAGCTTATCTCTTAAGATAGGAATACATATCGGATTGTCCTCAAGAGGTACATATTCTACATCTGTGGTATCAAACTCAACCCAGGTATAGGTTTTTTCCTGAAGCTTATTAAAATCTTTAAGATCAGTGAGATTTCCGAAATATTTTGTTTCATCTTTGCAAAGTAATTTTGCCATAATGTATTTTCTCCTTTTTTTATGATTTAAGAGTGCTGTATATATTATCAGGCAAAGCCTGCAAATAAAGTAAATGTATATAAAAAGAGCCTAAATGGCTCTTGCAAACATAAAAAAAGCCCTGGATAAACCAGAGCTTTACAAACAATAATATATAAATAAACTACTAACAACAGTTAAAATATATCATTATTTTAGATAATTGTAAATATTCAGGATTTGATGATATGCATGAATATGGGATTGATTATGGTATAGGTATTCTGATTAAGCTGGCTTACAGATCCTTCATCAGCATAAATACGGACAACATCACCTGTCTTATAATCTGATAGAAAAGCAACAGGTTGTTTGAACTTTATTCCCTCACTATTCTGAAGTATGAGAGTACAGGTTTTGGAAGTGGTGGCATCTTTTGACAAAGAGCCTAAAAGCTTGTTTTCCTTTCTTTCCAGATCGATGCATTTAGCATCTATAACGAGTACCTTGTTTGTCAAAGATTTATATATCTGCCAGAGTACATATAAAACATAGCTTAAAGCAATAAAAAGAGCGAAAAATATATAAGTCCATTCTTTGATAAGTATAAAAACAGCAATAGCTGCTATAAAACCAATAAAAGTAAAAATCAGTTCTTTTATAAAGTGATACTGATATGGAGTATCAAGGTCAGAAAATTTTAATTTTGGTTTCTCAAATTTATAATCTTTCATAGCAATTAACCCTTTAAACCTGAACATAGAAAATGCAATATGTAATGAGAGCAGCAATACAAATGGCAGAAAGACTTATTTTTAGGAGAACATCAAGGTGTGATGTTTTGGTAACTTCGTCCAGTATGGCCGGAAGTCTGTCATCATAATATCCATCATGGTTAGGATCGTACTCAGTATTTTCCTTGCCAAGGGAAGATTTAGTCTGTGAAACAGTCTTTGTTTTAGGAAAAGAGGAAATATTCTTAACAGGTCTAGTTCGGTCAATCCTGTTACCAGGTGCACCAAGAACTTTACTGCCATTTTTCAGTGGATGATTTTCTGGCGAAGGCGCTGGGGAAACACTACTATCAGAAATTATTTCATCCTCATAGTAATCATCATCGATATCATCATATTCTGAATTGTCAGCTTTAACTGTTTCTTCTTTATAGTCTTCATCTTCAAAGTCATAATCCTGTATGTCTGTTTTTTCGTCTTCTATTTCATCTTCATAATCTTCATAGATCGCATCTGCTTTTGGCAATTGTTTTGGCTGTATTACAGGTGAACTAATACCGGATTGTCTGATTATTGTACCTTTCTTTTTGGGCAAAGTATGACTTATGGGAGCAGATACATTTTCTTTTGATTGAACAGAGGATGATTGCTTATTAAAAGTACTTTCCCCAACCTTGGTGAATTTCTTTTTTAAGGGTTTTATGGATTGTTCTGTAGAAGAGGCATCTGAGTGACTGTTCACCTCGGTGAATTTTGGGTTAGGTGTAGCACACTCCGGACAGAATTTAAAACTGGAATCATATGTATTTCCGCATTTACATGTTATTTGTGGCATATTGAGTAACCTCCTTATACTAATAGATATAG
>JAILBM010000280.1 GCA_024680925.1 Butyrivibrio sp. | reverse complement strand
TATAATAAAAAGTGATTTCTTTATATATATCAAATGCGAGATTATGCAAGGCTTTACAGAAAGATATAAATTAAATACGAATCTCCATATAGTTTTGCAAGAAATATAAATTAAATACGAATCTCCACATAGTTTTGCAAGAACTATAATTTTAATACGAAGCTATCAATGGCTTTACAGAAAAATTGCAAAATTAATACGAGGCTGCAGCTACGCATAGCTTTGCAGAAAAATGATTTTAAAGGTAAAGAGCTTTACTACAAAATAATAATTACAGAGTCTCTTTGCATAAAAATATATGAGGGTAAAAATATGGCTAAAAATGATAAATATGTTGCAGATTTAATGCTAAAAATTATAGGAAGACAGACAGGTGAAATCAGTAATGTAGATTTTAAGCCTCAAAAACCGGCTTTCCCAAGAGAAATACCTGAGGGTGAAACAAAGCTGGAACGCAGAACACCGGAATCTCAGGGCATAAGCTCAGCAGATATAGTTGACCTTTTAAATGAGCTTTCCCATACTCCAAAATGCAGAATGCATAAGATCATGGTTATCAGAAATGGTTATGTAATCGGAGAATGTGCATACAGACCTTATGATATGGATATGTGGCATGTAACACATTCCATGTGTAAGAGCATTACCGGTATGGCAATAGGACTTTTGATTTCAGAAGGAAAACTAAAATTGACTGATAAAATTCAGGATATTTTCAGTAATAAAAAGGGACTTTTTACTTTTTTTAAACAGGCAGACATTACAGTAGAAAATCTTCTGACAATGACCAGCGGTATTGATTATAACGAGGCGGGAGCCATAGCGGGAAATGACTGGAGAAAGCGCTTTATGAACTCCAATACCAAGGCTGTGCCGGGAACCGTATTTGATTACAACAGCATGAATTCTTATATGCTTTCTGCAATTATTACTGAGATTACCGGAGAAACTCTTGTGGAATATCTTACACCACGTATCTTTGAACCCCTTGGAATAAAGAGGATTTTCTGGGAGAGTTGTCCTCAGAATATTACAAAAGGTGGCTGGGGACTCTTTATGCGTATGGAAGATATGGCAAAGGTTGGCCAGCTCTATATACAGAAGGGTATGTGGGAAGGAAAGCAGATCATCCCAAAGGAATGGGTGGAGGAATCCGTAAAACCAAGGTATGCTACGCAGAAGGCGGGAACACCTTATTATGGTTACCAGCTTTGGCTTAGTGATGCCAGAAATGGTGCCTTTACCTTTAATGGTATGCTTGGGCAGAATGTTTTCTGTTTTCCGGATATAAATATGATAATTTGTACAAATGCGGCTAATTCTGATATCTTTCAGGCAGGCTGCATGTCAGATGTGATCACTCGGTTTATGCATAACCTTAAAATTAGTAATGAGCCTTTGGTTACTGATATAGATAATCAGAATCTTATTCAGCTTAAGGCTGCCTGTAAGCACTACAGCGGCAGAACAGCATCTTTTCCTGCAATTACATCGGGAGGCTGGTCTAAGGGCAAAGTTTCTTTTGCCAAAGGATCTGCAAGAAGGCAGATGGCACTTATAAACAGGCCTCAGAGAAATACTTCGGATATTTATTTTGCAGATAAGAGCAGAGCTGTTTCCAGGGCCAAAAAGCTGGTGCTGGATGCACTTTCAGGTAAGAAATTTGATCTTGATACACCTACAGTAGGTATTTTTCCATTACTGATGCAGGTGTTTCATAATAATTTTACAGATGGTATATGGACTATCGGCTTTGAGCAAAGCGCCAACGGCCTTTTTTACATGAATCTTTATGAGGGAGATTCCGTTTTTCATTTGCTTTGCAATTTTGAGGGAAGAAAAGAAGTGAATCAGATAGAGGTTCATGGTGAAAAATATGATGTCAGTGTAACTTCTGTCTGTAAAACCGATGAATATGACAGACTGGTTCTTAGAAATGAAATAAACTTTTTGGAGGCATCGGCTGTAAGAATCATAAATATTTATTTTGATCCTGTACCAAATCCGGATTCCATAGAGATTCATTTCAATGAAAATCCTGGAAATGACCTTATTGTCAGCTGTCTTGGTATGATAACAGGAGATTCCGAAGGCTTTAGCATAGGCGGATTTGTTATGAATAAGCTTACTGAATATGGAGCAATGGGAGCTGTTTCCCAGACCATAAGTGATACTGTAACACCGGTGGTAAGAGGCTATATTCATGTAGATTATAATGACCTGCTTACACAAAAGTCCGAGACAGAAGAGCTTCTTGTTGAAAAAACTAAATTAAATCCTGATGACGAAACACAAGTTGGTGAAGTATAATTAACCCATGCGAAATGAATATAACAATTTACTTACAATGAAAAACGTCAGTAAGGCCTTTACTGACAAGATACTTTTGGAGGACTCTGATTTTAGTATAGAGAGTGGCTCCAGAATTGGAATAATCGGTATTAATGGAACCGGAAAGTCTACATTATTAAAGCTCATTGCAGGTCTTATAGAGCCGGATGAGGGAACAATTGTCAAGGGAAATAATGTGGTCATAGGATATCTTTCCCAGAATATGGATCTTCCGGAGGATATGACCTTATACAATTATGTGGTTACGGAAAATGCCAGAAAGCTGGCTCCAAAGGATGTGGCAAGGCAAAAAGAACTTGCCTTTGAACTGGAGGGTGAAGCTAAAACTATTTTACAAAAGCTTGGCTTTAGCGATATAAATGCCAAACTGGGAACTCTTTCCGGAGGGCAGAGAAAAAAAGCATCTCTTTGCTGCGAGCTCTTGTCTAAATCCGACATTCTCCTTTTAGATGAGCCTACAAACCATCTTGATAATGCCATGAGTGAATGGCTGCAGGAATATTTAAACAAGTACAGGGGAGCACTTGTAATGGTAACCCATGACAGGTACTTTCTTGATCTTGTATGCAATAAAATAGTTGAAATCGATCATGCAAAGCTTTACAGCTATGAAACCAACTATGAAGGATATTTACAGCTCCGGGCAGAAAGAATCGAATCCGCTTTAAGCACTCAGGATAAGCATGCCAACATACTTAGAAAAGAAATTGCCTGGATGCAAAGGGGAGCCAGGGCCAGAAGTACCAAGCAAAAAGCTCATATTCAAAGGTATGAAGCCTTAAGAGATGAAAAAAAGCTTGAGCTTGACCGGGATGTTGAGATAAGTGCAGCTTCCACAAGACTTGGCAAAAAGACCATTGAAATCTACGATATATCAAAATCCTACGGTGACAGACAGCTTTTTAAGGACTTTACCTTTACCTTTACCAGAAATGACAGGGTAGGTATTCTTGGACCAAACGGCTGCGGAAAGACTACTCTTATGAAGACTATTCTTGGAGTAATTGAACCTGACTCAGGTCACATAGAAATCGGTGAAACCGTTAAAATAGGTTATTATGCCCAGGAAAGTAAATCCATGGATCCATCCATGAGAGTAATAGATTATATTAAGGATACGGCTGAGTATATACGTACTGAAGAGGGTCTTGTCAGTGCCTCTGTTATGTGCGAGAGATTTCTTTTTGATAAGACACTTCAATATAGTAAGATTGAGAAGCTTTCCGGTGGTGAGCGAAGGCGCCTTTATTTACTTAAGGTCCTTATGGAAGCTCCAAATGTACTTATACTGGATGAGCCTACCAATGATCTTGATATTTCAACCCTTACTATTTTGGAGGATTATCTCGACTGCTTTGCGGGAATTGTCATAACAGTTTCCCATGACAGATATTTCCTTGACAGAGTAGTGGAGAGAATGCTTACCTTTGACAATAATGGAAATATTACTCTTTATAACGGCTCTTATACTGACTTTTTTATGGAGCATGAGGAGGATGTATTTGGTAATCTTTCAAAGGCTACAGGAAATGCTGACGGCACTGGGACAAAGGCAGAAAACACAGGTAAAGAAGCTGATGTTAAGCCTAAATATGAAAGTACCCATGCTCTGAAGTTTTCCTATAAGGAGCAAAAGGAATATGACACAATCCTTGATGATATTGATAAGGTTGAAAAGGATCTTGAACAGGTAGATATTGATATTTCCAATAATCCTACGGATTTTGTTAAGTTAAATGAGCTTGGCAAGAAAAAAGAAGAGCTTTTGCAGCGACAGGAGTATCTCATGGAAAGATATGTTTATCTTGAGGATCTGGCTGAGCAGATTGCAAATCAGAAAAAATAATTAGAGATTTGTCTGATTTTCGAAAAAAGTGACAAGAATATATAAGTACTTATTCAGCAAAAGGGGGTATTTAAAATATGACAATACTTGAAAAAGTAAATTTATGTGTTGGTGAGATCAGAAAAAAGACTGATTTTGTTCCTAAGGTAGCGTTAATACTTGGATCGGGCCTTGGAAACTATGCTAATAATATTAAAATCGAGGCTGAAATATCCTATAAAGATATTCCGGGGTTTCCGGTTTCTACTGTACCGGGACATGACGGCAGATTTATTTTCGGATATGTGGGCGAAACTCCCGTTGTATGCATGAAAGGAAGAGTCCATTATTATGAAGGATATCCTATAAGTGATGTTGTTCTTCCTGTAAGGTGCATGAAGATGCTGGGAGCAGAGGTTTTATTTTTGACCAATGCTTCAGGGGGAATTAATTATGATTTTTCCGCAGGAGATTTAATGCTGATAACAGACCAGGTTTCAATATTTGCACCTAATCCTTTGATTGGTCCAAATATTGATGAATTTGGTGTAAGATTTCCCGATATGTCTCAAGTTTACAGGAAAGAGCTTTGCAAAATCATAAAGGATACTGCTGCTGAAAATAATATTGACTTAAAGGAAGGTGTTTACTGCCAGCTTACAGGTCCATCTTTTGAGTCTCCGGCTGAAATTAAGATGCTTCGTACAATGGGAGTAAGTGCTGTGGGAATGAGTACCGTTGTAGAGGCCATAGCAGCCAATCATATGGGCATGAAGATATGCGGTGTTTCCTGTATAAGTAATCTTGCCGCCGGAATGACTGATAATCCTTTAAGTCACAAGGAGGTTCAGGAAGCTGCAGATAAGGCTGCCCTTAAGTTTGAACTTCTTGTAACAAAGTCAATTGAGAAGTTTAATAATATCTGATATTTATGGGGATAGATAGCTTTTTTAAAATAATAATTTTACGGAGGAGCCATGAATATTCGTTTTTATAATGCCCGAATCCTTACTATGGAAGAAGGCAAAAAAGTCTTCGAGGGAGAGCTTTGGGTCAAAAAAGAAAAGATAATCTTTGTGGGAACCAAAGAAGAAGCAGGAAAGTATTTTGAAACCCATGCCAGTGAAATGCTTGTTTGGGATGAGGAAATTGATTGTAATAAAAATCTTTTGATGCCTACATTTAAAAATGCGCATACTCATTCTGCCATGACACTTATGAGGTCAAGAGCAGATGATCTGCCTTTAAATGACTGGCTTAATAAACAGATTTTCCCGGTGGAAGCCAAGATGACAGGTGAGGATATTTATTATCTTACAAAGCTTGCTATTTTGGAATATGTATCAGGAGGCATGTCAGCCTGCTTTGATATGTATCTGACACCATATACGGTTGCGGATGCCTGTCGGGAAGCCGGATTTAGATGTGTTCAGGTATCTGCCATCAATAATTTCAGTCAGACTCCGGAGCTTGTGGAGGAGTGGTTTAATAATATAAATGGTAAGGACCCCTTTAACAGCTATATTATCGGTTGTCATGCTGAGTATACCTGTTCTGAGGAGCTTTTACTTAAACTTTCTGATCTTATTCATAAATATAAATCACCCTTCTTTTCACATATGTCAGAGACAAAGGCTGAACATGATGGTTGTATAGAAAGACATGGTATGACACCGGTTCAGTATTTTGACTCCCTTGGAATGTTTGACTTTGGCGGAGGCGGATATCATCTTGTCTGGGCTGATGACAAAGATATAGAAATAATGGCTGATAAGGGACTATATGCAGTTTCTAATCCGGGTTCCAATACCAAGCTTGCCAGTGGCATAGCTCCTATTTCTGATTTTGTAAAAAGAGGTGTTCCTGTAGCTCTTGGTACTGATGGACCTGCCAGCAACAACAGTCTTGATATGTTTAAGGAAATGTTTTTGGTAACAGGCCTTGCAAAGCTTCGTGATATGGATGCTTCCAGTGTTGATGCTATAAATGTTCTTAAGATGGCTACCGTAAACGGTGCCCATGCCATGGGACTTAAGGATTGTGATATTCTGGCTGAGGGAAAACTGGCTGATATAGTTATGATAGATATGACTCAGCCCGAAATGCATCCAATTAATAATATAGAAAAAAATCTTGTTTATGCAGGTTGTAAACAGGATGTTAAAATGACTATGATTCATGGAGATATTAAATACAGAGACGGAATATTTAATATCGGTGTAAGTCCTGATGAATTATATGACAGGGCTGAAATGATAAAGGCCAGAATCGATAAGGAGCTTGAACAATAATCCTTACAAAAATATCATAATACTACTGATATAAGGAATACTTGAATTTATGGAAATGGGAATTTTTTTAAGTATAATTGTGGTTGTGTTGGTCATAGCCCAGATTTCCTCAATTATTAATGGCAAAAGACAAGAAGAATGGCTGAGAGCTTCATTCAAAAAAAATTACGGCAAAAGACCTACAAAAAAGTACAACGGAAATCAGATGGATCATGTTCCGGGATATTTTGAAGCCCATAAAAGTGAAAGTTCAATTGATGATATAACATGGAATGATCTTGAACTGGATGATATTTATCAGAGAATCAATTATTGTATGAGTGCTTCCGGTGAAGAATATCTTTATTACTCCCTCAGAAATCCCGAGCTTTCTGATGAAGAACTTGGCCATCTGGAGGAACAGGTTAGCTTTCTTAAGGAAAATGAAGATAATAGAATAAATCTTCAGTTGATTTTTGCTAAAATAGGTATGTCTTCAAAGTATTCAATTTATGAATACCTGAAGTTTCTTAATACTTTGGGCAAAAGAAGTAACGCCTTGCATTTTATGATGCTTTGCTTTTTAGTCATTGCAATTATTGAAATGTTTATAAGCTTCGAAGTTGGATTTTTGTTTTTAATATTTGTAGTTGTTTTTAACATAATTACATATTATAAATCCAAAAATCAAACAGATCCTTATCTTACAACCTTTGCTTATATAATGCGTGTTGTATCTTATTCCGACAGGTTTGATGCCTTTAAGGATTCACCTTTTAGTAAAGAAATCCTTGAGCTTAAGGAAGCGGCAGCAAAGATGAAGCCTTTTTTGCGAGGCTCATGGGTACTTATGTCTCCAAGCAGAGGCGCAAATACCGGAAATCCGGCAGACTTACTGGTGGATTATATAAGGATATTAACTCATATTGATATTATTAAATTCAATCAGATGTATGGGGAGGTATTAAAAAATACCGAAGCTATAGATACTATGTTTACCAATATAGGTAAAATAGATACAGCCGTTTCTGTATGCTGCTTCAGAGCCTGCCTTGAAAAGGAAAACGGCTTTTGTGTTCCTGAATTTAAAGAGGGTAATGTATTTAATATTGAAGAGGGGTATCATCCTCTTATAAGCAATCCTGTGGTAAACAGCTTTAGAACTGATAAAGGGCTTCTGCTTACAGGTTCCAATGCTTCGGGCAAATCCACATTTTTAAAGACCTGTGCCATAAATGCAATCCTGGCCCAGGCAATTCATACCTGCACTGCCAAAAGCTATGCCTCATCCAAATTCAGGATTTATACTTCCATGGCTCTAAGAGATGATCTTGGAGGAGCTGATAGCTACTACATTGTAGAGATAAAGTCTTTAAAAAGAATTTTGGATGCTGCCAAAATGGAAGGCAAACCTATTTTGTGCTTTATAGATGAAGTGCTAAGAGGAACCAATACAATTGAAAGAATAGCGGCCTCAGCCCAGATTCTTAAATCTTTTACACAGATGAATGTGTTATGTTTTGCCGCAACCCATGATGTAGAGCTGAATGATCTTTTGAAGGATAAGCTTTCAATTTATCATTTTGCGGGAGAGGTTACGGATAATGATGTGCATTTTGATTATCTTCTTCATGAAGGACCTGCAACAAATCGCAATGCCATTAAGCTTTTGGATATAATAGGTTATGATAAAGAAATAACCAGGGAAGCGGAAGCGCTTGCAGAGAGATTTATAGAAAAGGGTGTCTGGATTTAAAATCCGGGCACTTTTTTCTTTAAAAAGATGTAAATGAGAAATTTACTCAAAAAATATGCTTAAATTTTATGAAGTTTTTTTGATGAATAATCACCTGAAAACCTTGATTTTATAGGAAAGATTAATTTTGTAATGGTTATTTTGAATAAATTTGTCATCTTGACGTGATTTTCGCACTTTAATATAATGTAGCACAAAAGTGTTTTGACTTCTTAAGAATTCTATCTTCAAAACACAGGGAGGCTATGGGTGAAAATCTATAAAAAAATTATGTCTATTGTCACAACCATTGAAAATATTGTGCTGGCAGCATCAATGCTTTTTGTTCTGGTTTTGACATTTGGCAATGTTATTGCCAGAAAAATCTTTAATCATTCTTGGGGATTTACAGAAGAACTTGTTGTTGCATGGTTTGTACTTATATCTCTTCTTGCAGCGGGAGTTGCAGCAAGAAACGGAGAGCTGGTTAATCTTGCACTTATTCCTGATATGGTAAGTTTAAAGGTCAAGAAAATCTTAACTTTTATTTCCACAATTATATGTGTGATCTATGCGGTTTTACTTTCAGTAGAAGCCTTTGACCGAATTGTAAACGATCATACCTTTAGTCCGATTCTACATATTTCAAAGTCAGTATTCTGGTCTTTTGTGCTCATAGGCGGAGTATCACTTATTCTCCATTGTATTGAGCATTGTATTGATTTTGTATTTACAAGGGAGGACGAAGCTAAATGATCACCGCAGTTTTATTCATATCTTTTTTTGCTATGCTCCTTATCGGAGTTCCTATTGCAGTTTGTCTTGCCATGAGCTCTGTTTGTGCTCTTGTCTATGCAATAAATTTTGTTCCGCAGTACAGTAGTCTGACTCTTACAATAATTGCCACCAATACCTATACAGGTATTGCAAAGTTTTTGCTTTTGGCAATTCCGTTTTTTGTCTTATCGGGAAATATCATGGCTAAGGCAGGAATCAGTACAAGACTTGTAAGGTTTATTGATGCCTGTGTAGGACACAGAAAAGGCGGAATGGCTATTACCTGTGTTATTGTTGCCTGCTTTTTTGGAGCAATTTCAGGTTCAGGTCCTGCTACTGTGGCAGCTCTTGGAGCAGTACTTATTCCGGCAATGATTGCTTCCGGCTTTAAACCTGCTTTTTCAGAGGCTTTAATGGCTACATCAAGTTCAATTGCCATTGTAATTCCGCCATCTATTGCCTTTGTCGTTTATGCATCTATTGCAGGCTGTAATGTTGGTGATATGTTTATGGCAGGTATCATTCCCGGTGTTCTTATGGGACTGGCCCTGGCTATTGTTGTAATTATTGAGGCCAAAAAAAATAATATTCAGCCCGCTCATGAAAAGAGAAGCGGCAAGGAGAGATGGGACAGCTTTAAGGATGCTTTCTGGGGACTTCTTATGCCAGTTATTATTCTTGGAGGTATTTACGGAGGAATATTTACACCCACAGAGGCTGCAGCAGTATCTGTTGTTTACGGCCTTTTTGTAGGAATTGTCGTTTATAAAGAAGTTAAAATAAAGGATCTCTTCAATATCCTTGTGGACTCTGCCAAGACTTCAGGTGGAATCATGCTTATTGTGGCATCAGCATCACTGTTTTCATATTGCTGTACGCTTTTTGGTATTTCACAGGGAGCACAGGCGCTTTTATCAAATGTTGCAGGAAATCAGATCATATTTTTACTTATTGTTAATGTTATATTCCTTATTGCAGGATGCTTTATTGATGCTAACTCAGCTATGTATATCTTTATACCGATCATGCTGCCTGTTGCCCAGGCCCTTGGCTACAGCACTATAGCATTTGGTATCATGGCGACTGTAAACCTTGCCATAGGACAGGTTACACCTCCTGTAGGAGTTAATCTCTTTGTGGCAATAGGTCTTAGGGTTAAGGACGAAGCAGCTTCACTTAAGGCTGGAAAGACACAGTATCTTAATGTGACACTTCCTCAGATTGCCAAAGCTGTAATGCCTATGATAATTGCCTGCCTTATTGTACTTGCGCTTATTACCTACATTCCACAGATAAGTCTTATTTTAATCGGTGGCTGATAAAAATTTGAAGATAGTAGCTTGATGGCTATATCGATATAACCAATTGGAGGGAAAGTTTTATGAAAAAGAAATTAGCATTATTATTGTGTGCAGCTATGGTTCTTGGAACAACTGCATGCGGAAGCACAAATTCGGAGGCATCTGCATCTGCTGAAACAGAAAATGAGAGCAGTCAGACTACAGAATCTCAGTCAGGTCTTGGCTATGCTGACTATGAAGCCTCAGATGAATATGTGGCTGCAACAGAGGCTGCTGTTTATGAAGGAACAGATGAATGGCCAACAGTTGTTTGGAATTTTGACTGTTCAACAGGAGATACATCTACATGGGCTCAGGCAGGTTATTATTTCAATGCTCTTATGCAGGAGTCCACAGGCGGCAAGGTTTCTGTTTCTGTTTATGCGGGTGAGCAGCTTACAAATGGTGACCAGGTTGCAGGCATTCAGGCACTTATTGATGGTAATCCTATTCAGGTATCACTTCATTCAAATCTTATCTATGCCAACTTTGATCCAAGATTTAACGTAGTTTCACTTCCATATGCATTTGAAAATTATGATGATGTTGATGCAGTTCTTGGTGGCGAAGGCGGAGAAGCTCTTAAGTCAGTTCTTTCAGAGTATGGTCTTGTTTGCGAGGGTATTGCAGAAAACGGCTTCAGACAGATTACCAATTCCAAGCAGCCAATAACATCTCTTTCAGATCTTTCATCTTTGAAGCTTAGAATCTGCTCAAACGATCTTTGTGCTGAAATCTATAAAGAATGGGGATGCGATGCATCTGTTATGAACTGGTCTGAAACCTATACAGCTCTTCAGCAGGGAACTGTTGACGGACAGGAGAACCCTGTTACAGCTATTGATTCAGCTTCAGTTCAGGATGTTCAGACATATATTTCCATGTGGAATGCTTACTATGACTGTCTGTTCTTCTGCATTAATCAGTCTGCTTACGATCAGTTTACTGATTCTCAAAAGGCTGTTATTGATGCCAACGCAGCAAAGGCTGTAGAGTATCAGAAAGCCATTAACAGAAAGAACGTAGAAGAGATCATTGAAAAATGGACTGCTTCAGGAGACCTTGAGGTCACAGCTTATGAAGATATTGATTCTGCTTCCTTTAAGGATGCCAGCGCCGGTGTTAAGGACTGGTACATTGAACAGCTCGTTTCCACAAAGGGTATGACTCAGGAAGATGCAGCTTCTTTTGTAGGTTTATTTGAATAATATAGTTTTTTATGGGAGTCGTGAAAAAAAGTTCGCGGCTCCTTTTTTAAATATTGCTGAGAGCAAGTATAATTTTGCTAATTTTACTTTTTACAGAATTATTTTAAAACTATTTAAAATAAATTGATAATGTGTTATTATAGTTTCATTGAAAACGCGATACATTATTGGAGGGATAAAGGTATGAAGTTTTTTTTAGACACAGCTAATGTAGAAGACATTAAAAAGGCTAATGATATGGGTGTTATTTGTGGTGTTACTACAAATCCATCACTTATTGCAAAAGAAGGCAGAGACTTTAAGCAGGTAGTTGCAGAAATAGCTTCAATCGTTGACGGACCTATCAGCGGTGAGGTTAAGGCTACAACAACCGATGCAGAGGGTATGATCGCAGAGGGCAGAGAGATTGCCAAGATTCACCCTAATATGGTAGTAAAGATTCCTATGACAGCAGAAGGACTTAAGGCTTGCCATACTCTTGCTTCAGAGGGAATCAAGATCAATATGACTCTTATTTTCTCAGCTAACCAGGCTCTTCTTGCTGCAAGAAGCGGTGCTGCATTTGTAAGCCCATTCCTTGGAAGACTTGATGATATTTCTACAAGAGGAACAGATCTTATTAAGGAAGTTGCAGATATTTTTGCTCTTCACGGAATTGAGACAGAGATTATTGCAGCAAGTGTTCGTCACCCAATGCATGTAACTGACTGTGCTCTTGCTGGTGCAGATATTGCAACAGTTCCTTACAAGGTAATTGAGCAGATGATTCATCACCCACTTACAGATGAGGGTATTGTTAAATTCCAGAAGGATTATAAGGCAGTATTCGGTGAATAATTTATTCTAAATTATTTTGTTTTATTTCTTTTTTCTTTTAATTTAATAGAAATATGTTAATATAAAGAGCGGAGTTTTTTCTCTGCTCTTTTTTCATGTTCATTTTTATTTAAATTTAAATATATTTTATGTGAGGTTTTAAAATGCAAAAGGAAGATTTATTGACCCTAAAGGAAGCTTTAACCCATGGAGGACAGTTTCATGCTGATGACGTTTTTTCAACAGCATTTATCCAGATTGTCAATCCTGAAATAAAGGTTAAGAGAGTATTTTCAGTACCGGAGGATTATAAAGGCCTTGTTTATGATATAGGCTGGGGTGAATTTGACCACCATCAGAAGGACAGAAGGGTTAGAGAAAACGGAGTTCCTTATGCCGCTTTTGGTTTATTATGGGAGAAATTTGGTTCCCTCGTCCTTGATGAAGAGGATGTCAAGGAATTTGATGAAAATTTTGTAATGGGCCTGGATCTTTCTGATAATACAGGCAGTTTTAATCCTGTTTCAGAAGCAATCGGTGATTTTAATCCAACCTGGGTTGATAATGCAGACCCTGATGAATGCTTTTGGAAAGCCGTTGCAGTGGCAAAGAGCATATTAAATGAGAAATTCAAACAAATCAAAGCAAACAGAAAAGCATATTATATAGTTCTTGAACAGGTTAAGGCATGTGACGGTCCAATCCTTGAATTAAAGGAAACAATTCCTTGGAAGGGTGCCGTTAAGAATACAGATATTTTATATGTTATATATGAGTCCAACCGCGGAGGATACAACATTCAGTGTGTTCGCAAGGATGGAGAAGAGGATGAAAAGAAGAGATTCCCTGAAAGCTGGAGAGGTAAACCTGCCGATGAGCTTACAAGGCTCACAGGTGTTAAGGGACTTCGTTTTTGTCATAATTCAGGCTTTTTATGCGCAGCAGAAAATCTTGAGGATGCATGGAAGGTTGCCAGACTTGCAGTTGAGGCTTAACTTTTAAATACTTTGTATTTACTTTGGGGAATATGTATTGGGATAACAGGTATATAAATTCGTTTATACTTATTAAGGAGAACTCATGAGTAAACAGGTTTTTAATTGTCTGGTTGCACAGTCAGGCGGACCAACAGCAGCTATTAATGCTTCTCTGGCAGGTGTGGTGAAGGCCGCAAGAGCAGCGAGTGAAATAGGCACTATATATGGAGCTATTAATGGTATTCAGGGTGTTTTATCAAGAAACATAGTTGATATAGATTCACTTCTTGGAAGTGGTGAGGAGAGCCTTGAAATGCTTAAGATATCACCATCTATGTACCTTGGCTCCTGCAGATACAAGCTTGAGGATGTGGATACGGCAATTAATACTCTTATCCCGGAATATGAAAGAATAGATGACTATACGTGTATTTTCAATATTCTTCACGAGTATGATATTAAATATTTCTTTTATATTGGCGGTAACGATTCAATGGATACCGTCAAAAAACTTGGTGCCTACGGAAAGAGCATAGGCTCCGATGTCAGATTCATTGGAATCCCAAAAACAATTGATAACGATCTTCCTGTAACTGACCATACTCCCGGATATGGAAGTGCTGCAAGATATATAGCAACTTCAATGCTGGAAATGGCATATGATACATCGATTTACAGTACCAAAAGTGTTCTTATAGTTGAAATAATGGGTAGAGATGCAGGTTGGCTTACAGCGGCCAGCAGCCTTGCCAGAACTGAATTTTCAGATGCTCCTCATCTTATTTATCTTCCTGAGCGTAATTTTAGCGATGCTCAGTTTTTAAGTGACCTTAGAGAGAAGATGAAGGACAGAGACCATGTTATTATAGCTGTTTCAGAGGGTATTCATTATCAGGATGGCACCTATGTGAGTGCAGCCGGAGCAATTAAGGATCAGTTTGGACATGCCATGCTTAGCGGAGCAGGTAAATATCTTGCCAATCTTGTACATAAGAAAATCGGTTGTAAGGTTCGTGCGGTAGAACTGAATGTTTTACAGCGTTGTGCTTCACATATGTCTTCTCTAACAGATCTGGACGAATCAGTAGAGCTTGGAGTAAAGGCAGTGGAAGCTGCTGTTTCCGGACTCAGCGAGCTCATGACTATTGTGATCAGAGAGAAGACAGAAGATGGCTCTTACAAGGTTTCCTACGGAACCTGCGATGTTAAAAAGGTAGCCAATCAGGAAAAGAAGGTTCCGGATAACTGGATAAATGAAGCAGGAAATGATGTGGAGAAGGAGTTTCTTGAATATGCAAGACCACTTATTCAAGGAGAACCGGTTATTAAATACAAGGACGGCCTTCCAACCTATCTTTCTGTTAGACATCTTGGAGTTTAAGATATTTTCATAATTAGTATTATCGTTAATATAGTAAAATATAATTGTGAAAACATATAATATTACATATCAGAAAGGTTTGCTTTATGGGAATAGTTGTTATAGGTGCTATTTTTGTAGATATTAAAGGATACCCTTTAATGCAGTATATGCCAAATGGCAGAAATGTGGGAAGGGTACTTCAGGTTCATGGCGGTGTCAGCAGAAACATTGCTGAGGATATTGCCAATGTTGAGCTTAGACCTACATTTGTAAGTGTGGTGGATGAAAGCGGCATAAGTATTGATGTCGTAGAAAAACTTAAAAATCATAAGGTTAATACTGAATATATAAGAACTACCAAAGACGGACTTGGCTCCTGGCTGGCTATTTTTGACAATTCCGGAGATGTGGTGGCATCCATTTCCAAAAGACCTGATCTTAGTGCCATCGCGGATATTCTGGATGATCATGGTGATGAGATTTTTAAGGATGCAGACAGCATCATTATTGAGTTTGATCTGGAAAAAGAGGTTCTTAAAAGGGTATTTAATCTTGCTGAAAAGTATAATAAAAAGGTCTACTCTGCAGTTTCCAATATGTCTATTGCAGTTGAAAGAAGAGACCTTTTGAAAAATACAGATTGCTTTGTTTGTAATCTTCAGGAAGCAGGAATATTTTTCTCTGATATTTATGATGACAAAACACCACAGGAGATGGAAGAAATCCTTGTTAAAAAGATAAAGCTTGCCCAGATTCCGAAGATGATTGTAACTATGGGAGATCAGGGTTCTGTTTATGCCACATGGGATGGTGAGTCGGGATTTGTCCCTTCAAAACATGTTACAGTTGTTGATACAACCGGAGCAGGTGATTCATTTTTTGCTGGAGTTGCCATGGGACTTACCTATGGAAAGAGTCTTAAGGAGTCGTGTGAAATAGGTACAAGACTGGCGGCATCTGTTATTGCCACTAAGGAAAACGTTTGTCCAAGATTTTTGCCTGAGGAATTTGATCTGACTTTGCCGGGAAATAATTAAATTTAGATTTTGCCATTCCATGTCAAAAAGTTTCAAGTGGCAATAAAACATAATTAAAAAAACTTGAGAAAGGACTGATCTTCTTATTTTAATAGAAGATTGATGATCATTATGAGATTAAAAAAGCTAGATGATAAATTGACGGTTTGTAAGATTGAAGACATCTCCGGTATTGATTTTAATAATGATATATTATGTTTGTCCAAAACAAAGGATGAAATTTCTCTTGTTTGTAAAACAGAGCTTATACCGGATAATGTATCTGAAAGAGAAGATGGATTTAAGGCATTTAAAATAGATGGTAAACTGGATTTTTCGCTGATAGGAATACTTGCACCTATAGCAAAAATTCTGGCAGATAATACCATTGGTATCTTTGTGGTCTCAACTTTTGATACAGATTATATTCTGGTTAAAGAAGATAAGTTTGAAAGAGCACTGGATTTACTTTCCGGTGCAGGTTATCAAATTCTGTAATTTTATAAGCATTAGAACAAAGAATGTCGCTTGCGACATTCTCGCGCCGAGCGCGGTTGCATTTATGCAACATTTACCTATCGCGCGAGTGCGCATCCTTAGCGGAGCGTTTTTTATATCATAGGAATGCAATTTCCTATGATACAAAAAGAGAGTCGTTTGAATATTTCTATTCAAACGACTCCTTTGTCTTAATTATAAAATGTAACATTTTATAAAGTTCACGTTGTTATTAAACAACCTTAAGATTTTTTGGAAAATTCTCAGTGTTATTCTTTTCAGCCTTTTTTGAAAAATCAGGTTTAGCAATTTTTTTCTCACTTGAAGCCTTAACCTGTGCTGCAAGAACTTTCATTCCATAAGCCATTGCTGTCATAAATCTCTTTCCCCCTCGATTCTGACTATCGTCTAAATTTTTCAACGCTCTTCGCGAACATTTAATATGATAACACTTTAGATATGTGTTGTAAATATGACTTTTTTGTGAAAACGCTTTCATTTCGCTAATTTACATTCGAATTTTTGTTTTTTCGTATTTAACCTTAAGGAAACTTAAATGCATAAGGTTGCGCAATTATGAGAAATGCGCTGTTTCTCATAGATAGTAAACACAAGGGATTTGAAATTATAAAAATTCTATAAACTTTTTTATATAGGAAACTATTTGCGCAGTTTGTAAAGCACTTACATTATTTCTTATGGATTTTGGAAACTGTATGACTTTTTGTCGCTTTGCTCCAAAAGTCATGCAAATAGGCCATTTGAAGGCGACTAACGTCGCAGGGCCTATTTGCCTCTTGAATCATGTTCTTACGAAACCCGCAGTAAATGCGGATTTCTGTAATTAACGTACAAGAATATATACTTGTCACTTTGTTCCGGATATGCTGAAAATAGGCTATTATAAGGTAACTTTGTCGCAGAGCCTATTTGCTTCTTGTATCACTTTCTTACGAAACAAGCAGCAAATTCGGATTTCTGCTTGAATTCACAAGAATACATAGGTTTTGTAATGTCAAAATTCTCTGTATTGACATATACCCCCTAGGGGTATATTATGACCTTGGGTAGAAGTTAAACATTTTTAATGGAGAATAAATATGGCAGAAAAGAAATGTTGTCATTGTCAGACTGATGAGGACAAGGAAATTGATATTACAACTACTTCAAGAACTAAGGTCAGATCCGATAAGGAATATAAGGATCTTATTAACAGACTAAACAGAATTGAAGGTCAGATCAGGGGCATTAAAGGTATGATTGAGAATAATGCCTATTGTCCTGATGTTCTTACACAGGTTGCGGCTACAAAATGTGCAATGAACAGCTTTGCAAAGGTTTTACTTGCCAATCACATAAGGTCCTGTGTCAAGGAAGACATTCGCGAGGGCAACGACGAAACCTTAGATGAGCTTGTGGATACAATTCAGAAGCTTATGAAGTAATAAACTTTAGCTATATTTCTTATGACTAAATAATATACTTTGGAGGTGCCGGTATGGCGACAATTATAGTATTACTTATTTTGGTGGTTATCATCGCATTTGCATTAAAGAATTCATTTTCCCATCTTAAAGGTGAAGGTGGATGCTGCGGCGGCGGTGGCGGAGATTCAATTGATGAGCCGGATAAAGATCTGGAAGGGCCTGTAATAGGTACCAAGACAATTAAAATTGAAGGTATGCACTGTAATCACTGTGTTAATAGTGTTAAAAGATCACTTAATAAGCTTGAAGGTGTTTCTGCAAAGGTGGATTTATCCAAAAATGAAGCTGTCGTTTCCTTTGATAGAGAGGTTTTAGATGATGAGCTGAAGATGGCAGTTGAAAGAGTAGATTTTAAGGTTAAATCCATAAGCTGATTTAATGAAAGGATAGATTATGGAAAAGTATGCAGTTACCGGAATGAGCTGCGCAGCATGTCAGGCCAGAGTTGAAAAGGCGGTAAACGGCATTGACGGTGTAACCTCCTGCTCAGTTAGTCTTTTGACTAATTCAATGGGAGTAGAGGGCACAGCAGATCCGGGTAAGATTATAAAAGCCATTGAAGATGCAGGATATGGTGCATCTCTTATGGATGGCAAAAAAAGCAGTAGTAATAAATCCATATCATCACAGGAAGAGCTTTTAAAGGATAAGACAACGCCAGTTCTTAAGAAAAGACTTATTGCTTCATTGGGATTTTTGGCAGTACTTATGTATTTTTCCATGGGGCATATGATGTTTGGCTTTCCTTTACCTGAATTTTTCGAAGGCAACCCAGTAGCTATAGGAATTGTTCAAATGCTTCTGGCCATAATTGTAATGGTTATAAATCAGAAGTTTTTTATAAGCGGTTTCAGTTCTCTGTTTCATAAGGCTCCTAATATGGATACACTGGTTGCCCTTGGTTCTGCAGCTTCATTTATATACAGTGCTTTTTCTCTGTTAATGATGAGCGATGCCCAGGTAAAGGGCGATATGGCTTCTGCAATGGAGTACATGAATGAGTTTTATTTTGAATCTGCAGCTATGATCCTTGCTCTTATAACTGTGGGTAAGCTCCTTGAATCAGTATCAAAGGGCAGAACCACCGATGCTTTAAAAAGTCTTATGAAGCTTTCGCCAAAGACAGCTACTGTTATAAGAAATGATAAGGAGGCAGAGGTTTCCATAGAGGAAGTTGTAACGGGAGATATATTTACTGTAAAGCCCGGAGAAAATATTCCTGTGGATGGAATAGTTATAGAAGGAAGCAGCGCGGTTAATGAGGCAGCTCTTACTGGAGAGAGTATTCCTGTAGATAAGCAGGAAGGTGATAATGTAAGTGCAGCTACAATTAATCAATCCGGATATATTAAATGCAGAGCTACACGTGTAGGCGAGGATACAACTTTATCCCAGATAATACAGATGGTCAGTGATGCAGCGGCAACTAAGGC
The DNA here is from genome assembly GCA_024680925.1 of Butyrivibrio sp. Lineage (GTDB taxonomy): Bacteria > Bacillota > Clostridia > Lachnospirales > Lachnospiraceae > Butyrivibrio. The sequence continues at coordinate 639 of JAILBM010000280.1, read as the reverse complement.
ACCTATAGCCAAGATTGCGGATAAGGTTTCAGGAATATTTGTTCCTGCTGTTATAATCATAGCATTTATTACTTTCCTTATCTGGATGTTTGTGGGCTCTGACTTTGGATATGCGCTTGCCAGAGCAATTTCAGTTCTGGTAATCAGCTGCCCATGTGCTCTTGGTCTTGCTACACCGGTAGCCATCATGGTTGGTAACGGTATGGGAGCCAAAAACGGTATCATGTTTAAAACTGCGGTATCCCTTGAAGAAACCGGAAAAATGCAGATAGTTGCTCTTGATAAAACCGGAACTATTACTGAGGGAAAGCCTGTTGTAAGAGATATTTTTGCCTACGGAAATGTTACAAAGGATGAATTCTTAAGTATTGCTGCAAGCCTCGAAAGTAAGAGTGAGCATCCTCTTGCAGGAGCCATTATGGAATATGCAGTGGCCAATAATGTGGAAGTAAAAAATTCCACTGACTTTAAGGCACTTCCGGGAAACGGTCTAAGTGCTGTAATTGATAATGATATAATCTACGGTGGCAATTCTAAATTTATAGGAAATAAACTGGCTATTCCGGTTGAAGTTTTAAACAAAGCAGAGGCTTTATCTGCTGAGGGAAAGACACCACTGTTTTTTGCCAGAAATAATGA
>JAILBM010000269.1 GCA_024680925.1 Butyrivibrio sp. | reverse complement strand
TGATAATGCCAGATTCTGTCCTAAGTGCGGAACGGAGCTAAAAAAGATAAACAGCGGTAATGCTTCAGACAAAAAAGTGGATGATGATCACTCAGCAGCAGAAAACAGGACTATCCCGGTAAAGTATCTGATTGCCGGAGCAGTGTTTGGGCTTGTCGTTATCTGCATTGTAGTTGTTATTGCTGTTAAGCATAATGGAAATGATGCGGAAAATAATGTAGAAAGCATTGCTGAAGTCAGTGCCAATAATTATGAAAATACAGAAATAGAGTCTAATGCTGATAATAACGAACCTGCAGAATCTGTCCAGATGGGAGCGGATGAATACCAAAGTGAGGATAATGCTGCAACAGATAAAGAAGATACCAATGTTGATTTTGAAAAATGTAATAATCTTAAAGACTTGATGCAACAAGCGGCGGTTTTTACTTGTAATTACGATGATAAACACGATCTGACTATTGATGATCTTAAGACTATGCTGGCGTTTTCAGCTAATCCTTATGATGAAACGGTTATGAACCAACTGACTACCACCGTAGATTCAGCAACCGAGCAGCGTTTCTTGAACAGTTTAAATGAAGATGAAGCTGATTGGTATGGGATTGGTACTCATGTATGGATGTCGAAGGATGGTTTTAAAAGATACATTTATTCTGCAACTGCCGATACGAATCTGACTTCCGATGATAACTTTGAAAAGTTTGCTCTAAAAAATGGAGAATACACTTCATATCTGTTTGAGGATTATTGTGTGTATATTTATGGAGAGGCAGGAAATATGGGGCCGTATTTGGGCGATATGCTATCGGCTCAGGAAAAAGATGGTGGTGAATGGGAACTTGAATTTGAGATGTACACTAATGAGGATGGAGCTTTTGAAAGTCCCGAATATGAGAAAAATGCAGAAGGTATACCCGTCATTGGAAAAGCATTTTTTGAAGTGAAAGAAAACGAAGAAAGTGTTTTTGATGGCTACAGTATTACATATATGCGGTATGAGTTCTCGGATGCTTACTTAAGGAATAGTACTCCTGTAATCGAAACGGAAGATGAGTCAATTCATAGATACGAAATAATAGTGGGTGATGTCACATGGACATACGCTTACCTGGATTGTATTACAAAGGGTGGTTATCTTGCTCATATCAATTCGCAGGAAGAATTTGAAGCTATATGTGATCAGATTAGAAGAGAAAATCATGTAGAGAAAGCCTATTACATAGGCGGAAGAAGAGACCCTGATGCAAATGATTATGACAAATACTATTGGATAAAAAAAGATGGAACCTTTTGGGACGAATCTGTAAACGATAATGCGAAGTATGATGCCATGTGGTTTCAGGGAGAACCCGGCTTTGGATCAGATGATCAGATAGAGGCTTATTTGGAGATATTCTATAGGAAAAGTGAAGATAGATTTTATCTTAATGATATTCCTGAAGATATTACTGCTATATACCCTGGGAGTATAGGATATATTTGTGAATATGATGAGTAATAATAAACAAATGATGAAACAAGATGATATTGGAAGTGTGCGCAAGCACTTGAAATGCGTTATTTTGATCATGCTTATTTCTTGTATTATTGGATGTGGCAAAAATGCAGAAGAAAATGATCGTTCTGATGCAGCTTCATTACAAGAAAGCTCCATAGAGGAATTAAATCAGAATACATCTGATGCGGAAGATAACATGATTAGGGAAGATGCTATATCTGATGAGACTTATACTTCAGATATTAGTGAAAGCGATTATGAAGATAATGCTGCAGAAAAAATAAAGGATCAACCTGCAGAGGAACCTGATACAAGGCAGGATTCAGTTTCTGATGATATCGAGATATATTTGGAGAAAATGTCAATTGAGCAAAAGGTTGCACAGTTATTGTTCACAACTCCAGAGGGGCTGACTGGAAAGCAGCAGGTTACCGAGTTTGGGGAAATATCCAAAGAAAAATATGATGATATTCCGGTGGGAGGACTTTACTATTCATCGGGAAGCCTTCAGAATCCGGCACAGACTAAAGCATTATTAAAGGACACACAGGATTATGCAACTGAGGCAACAGGTATTCCTGTTTTTCTTGGGATAGACGAGGAAGGTGGCAGAGTACTCCGGGTTGGAAACCAGGAGGTTTTCGGTGTCAAAAAAATAGAACCGATGTATCAAGTAGCTCAGTCCGGAGGCGAAGAGGCTGTCAGCGAGGCAGCGAACTATATCGGCAGCTACCTTGCTGATTTGGGATTTAATACTGATTTTGCTCCTGATGCAGATGTATTCACAAATGCAGATAATACTGTAATAGGAGACCGGTCATTTAGTTCCGACCCTGATGAAGTTGCACGTATGGCACGGACTTATGCTAATGGACTGAAGAATGCTGGGATACTGACTACTTATAAGCATTTTCCCGGACATGGTAACACCTCAGAAGATTCTCATGAAGGATATGCGTATTCATATAAGACACTTGAAGAATTGGAAAAATGTGAGCTTATTCCGTTCAAAGATGGTGCGGACGGATGCGCTGATTTTATCATGGTGTCCCATATTTCAACTCCTAAGATTACAGGAGATAATACGCCGGCATCATTATCTTATAAGATAGTGACAGAGCTTCTAAGACAGGAACTGGGCTACGATGGAGTGGTGATTACTGACGCTCTTGGCATGGGAGCCATCAGCGAGCATTACAGTTTAGGAGAGTCAGGCGTCCTGGCTATTGAAGCTGGGTGTGACATGCTGCTTATGTCAGGAGACGTAATTCCCTGTTACGAGGCTGTCCTGGCTGCAGTTAACGAGGGAAGAATAACCAAAGACAGGATAGATGAGTCTGTAAGAAGAATCCTGAAATTGAAAATGAGCAGGTTGTTAGTGGAGGATGCTCCTGAATTGGATAAAGATGTATCAGGTGTAATTAATGAGAAAACCGATGAACAAATTAATGATATATATGATGAAACTGCAGATAAGGAGTGGAAAGAGGCATATATCACAACTATAAACTCAACACAAAATCATGAGAAAGGTTCACTTACTGATGTTGATTTTGATCTAATGGGCGAATTTAGCTACAGCCTCATATATATTGATGATAATGAAATTCCGGAGCTTGCGGTAGAGGATAATATAGATGGAATAGGGACGATCTATACATATCATAATGATCAGATTGTTGACTTGGATTTTATGCCTGGGTGGTATCGCGGAACCTGTTCGTATTATCCAAAACATGGATATATCCTTATGAATTCCGTAGATGGAGCAGGAAGCGTTCAGTACTATTCATTTAGTAAGCTTCTTGATGGGAAAATAGAATCAGCTTCAGCTTCCATGAGATCGGAAGTTAAAAATGGGACAGACGGCGAGTACATTTTTGAGTTCTTTACTTTTGATGAAGATAATAATGAAATCCCAATTTCGAAAGAAGAGTTTCTGAGCTTATTTGAAGATTATGGAAATTGCTCATTGGACGATTATATCGTCGAGATGCAGGACTATAAGAGCATATTTGCTAATGGCTTGTCTGCAGATGAAATGCTTTTGTATTTACAGGGAGATGACTATAACTGACCGTAGGGGATGTGACTCATTTAAAAAGGAGTAGAAATGTTTTGCAAAAACTGTGGCGCAAAAATAAGTGATAATGCAAGCTTTTGCCCTAAGTGTGGAACTAAGCTGGTGAAGATAAGCAATGATAATGCTTCAAATTGTATTACTAACCGTGATCGCAAAGTGGAGAAAAACAAAACTATTCCGACAAAGCTTCTAATTGCCGGAGCTATTGCTATACTTGTGATTGCTTGCATTGTATCAGTGATTGCTGTTAAACGAACAGGTACTGATGAGGAAAACAGCGATTATATAAATGTTGCTGATAAAGATAAAGCTGAAATACTGTCAAGCGATAATGAAAATGCAGAGGACAGTTATAGTGATGATGATATTGCCGTTGACATATATAGTGAAAATTCCGGTGGCAATGATATCGCTAATTCAAATTCTGAAGAGGATGCAGATAATTCGGAATCAGCTAAAGATAAAGTAATGACTACGGAAACAGATTCATATGATGCTCCCATAGAAAATCCTAATAAGAAGATATATGAAAGCTATCTCGAGATTGTTCAAAATGCCAAGGACGTAGAATGGGATAATTTTGCGCTTATTGATTTTGATGGGGATGATATACCTGAACTTTTTGCAACCTGCCTTAATGAAAATAATGAAAGTATGCAATTGTATATGCTCCAGCCATATATGATAGTAGGTCATAACGATGATGGTGTAGTAATAAATGATGATTTTGCGGATGGTGCTGCAAGCGCAGGTGGATACAGGGGAACTATATATTATTTACCCGGAATAGGAAAATTCCACGACAGCGCGGAATATGCTCCTTATGGCGGACCTGCTGACAGAGTCTATGCTATGAATTATGGCAAGATAGAGAAGACTGGTGACGGTTACTTCGAGGTTGATGAAAACAGCATACCACAGGGCGAGATTGAAGATTTCGACATTACTGATTATGGAAGCTGGCACTGGAATGGTCAGGTTGTTGGGAAAGAGGAATATTCTGACAATCTTAGATCTGCTATCGAGAATACAAAAGGAAAAGCTTTGTGTGAAATAAGCTGTGTGGACAAAGATGAGATGATAAGTAATCTCGAGAATATGACTACTTCTAATGAGACTAATACTGGTTTTTATGGAGTCTTTGTGGGAGCGTATAAAGAAAAAATGAGGCAGTAGAGCTTAAGACAAAACTTGTTAATGCTGGCTATGATAGCCAGATTATTAAATGCTTTTGACAAACGATAACAATAATGCCGACTTCATGTCTTTATATGGTGTGTTCGAAGTTGATGTTACAGAAAATCATATTGATGTATATTATGGAGCATATTGGTGGGATTAATAGAGAAGGAGACCTACCATGAGAATCAGAAAAACGATGATGATTATTCCTGCATTTATAGCAGTTATCTTAGCCGGCTGCAGTTCTGATGTTATTACTGAGCAGGCCTCTTCTGCTACAGCTTCTATTAACAATGAACAATCGCCAGTTAAAAATAATCAAGACAATTCAGAAACCAATGAAAGCGGTGATAACGGTGAATTTTATTTGGAGAGTGAAAAAATTAAGAAAAGGTATATAGGTTTTCTAAAGGGTAAAGAGTTACTGTATTTGGATGTTTTGGACAGTTATGAAGT
>JAILBM010000248.1 GCA_024680925.1 Butyrivibrio sp. | reverse complement strand
TACATTTCTTTCTTTTTTTATACTTTTTATATTTTTTTTATTTTTTTCCTTATGAATATCTGATTTAAGACGATTCAATCTATAAACAAAATCATTTAAAAACTATCTATGGGGGAGGACAAAATGGACATTATTATCATGAATATCATTCTGATCATCGCAATCGTCACTTTGGGTTATTACATTCTTGATGCTATTGTTTCACTCTTTATGTATCGCTCCTCTTCTATAAATAAAAGAAGGCACAGAAGAAATGATGTAAATTCTTTTACCTTAATAGAAGTAAATGACCCAGTTCGAACTTCACACCGGACAGTTAAGAAATGTATTAATTCGTAATATCAACAATCGAACCTCCGACTATAACTATAGTCTTCTATTTTCCCATAGCGTGGCAGTATATTTGTCACGCTATAACTTTATCTTCCGCTAAACATCCAAAAGATTTTTATATTTATATGATGTAAGGGTCAAAAGTACCAAATCAACGTGCAAGCACGTGATTTGGTACTTTATGACCCGCCCGAACACGAATAACGTAGTCGTTTTGCGCAGCAAAAGGACCGAAGTTTGAGTGTTCAGCAGCACAACTGCCTTCGATTTTTAATCGAAGGAGCCACGCGACTTTGAGCGCTTCAAAGGAATCCGTAAGGATTCCTGCTCATTGCACACGAATGTGTGCGTTAGCGCTAATAAGTGAGTGGCAAATACTTTTGACACTCACATCATTATATGAAAAGATATACCATATATATAGAAGTTTAAATGCAGTCATTCATACTGCCATGAGAGCTTCTTCCATACAATGTTTCACGCTTTCCGGGAAAATGTTTCACAGCTCAGCAAATAACAATATGTTGAGTTGCATCAATTCAATAAAACATATATATTGTGTTATCATCTCATTCAAACACTGTCCGTAATATATGTTTCACGCACTGATCACACTCTATTTTACGCAAAAAATGTATATTAAATATTTAAATTTAATCACTGCATATGTTAAATTTAGTATTCTTCATTGATGTACCTTCTTTAAAAATAATAAATCATTATGCCGGCATGAAAAAAATTTTTGAACCGGGTTCACATTTTTGTCTTTAATGGCAAAATAAAGTGTAGGCATTAATCAAGAAAAATAAAAAGCAGTTACACATATCTTCACGAAATTGCAACAGAGCTATTTGTTATCAGATAGAATATGATGCACTGCACAATATATAAAATAAAAAAGTAAAGGAGTACCAAATGGAATCTCAAAAAAGAATATTTAATTCAGGAGACATAGTAAAACATTTTAAAAGAGAAACTGCAGATCCAAAAAGCTCTGCATATTTGTACAGAATCATTGGTATAGCTACACACACAGAAACCAGAGAGCCTATGATGGTATATCAAGCCTTATATGGTGATTTGAAATTATATGTACGTCCATATGAAATGTTTATGGAGAAGGTAGATAAAGAAAAATATCCTGATATAAAACAACTCTACCGTTTTGAAAAAACCGGGCTTACAAAAGAAGAAACTGAATTAATTAAGACCACATACAGAATTGAATTATAAATTGTATAAATCAAAAAAAGGATGTAAAAATATTTCATTTACGCAAAAAATGATGTACAATAAATTGATTCGTAAGTTTTTCAGAACATTTGTACGGAGGAAACATGAGTATATTATGTGCTTTTAATAAAAAAGGTGGTGTAGGTAAGACTACAAGCTGCGTAGAGCTTGCATGTATCCCAACATTAGTAGGCAAAAGATCACTTATAGTGGATATGGACTGTCAGGGAAATTCCAGCCAGGTGTACAGAGCATTTGATGAAGAAAAACCTGATATAACTGATCTCCTCTTCGGTGATGCTTCTATCGAGGAAGTACTGGTACACTCAGAATTCGGCGTAGATGTCCTTCCAAACAACAAACATGTAAAACGACCTGATAAGTATTTCTACAATAACGGTTACCAGGAAAAGGATCTTTACAGACTAAAGGATATCCTGGATAAATTGAAACTGGATTATGACACTATCATCATTGATAACAATCCTGCCGCAGATAGTTTTTCCGATATGTCTCTTATTGCATCGGATTACGTCCTTATACCTGTTGATTCTGCAAACTTTTCATATGACGGAATTTCAGATGTAATCGAAGATTACTATAGAATTCAATCGGATTATAACAGTGAGTTACAAATAATAGGTGTACTTCTTGCCCATGTCAAAGCAAGAACTACTTTGGTACGCCAGAAGTACTCAGCATATGATTCCATGTTCCAGAATATAGCATTGAAATCCGTAATAAGAGATGACAACAATATCGCAGAATCTTTGTCCAGATATATGCCTATATACTACTATGACAAAAAGACAAATGCAGGTACTGACTATATCAATGTAGCACAGCAGTTATCTCTTATAGATCTGGATGATTATAAAAAATTATTACGAGAGTATTCCAATGCCAAAACACGATTTGACATGGAACAGAAATAAAAATTCATGATGTTCGGAAGCATCAGTACACTATATTAACGGAGGAAACAATGGCGTCAAATAAACAACCGGCACCCTTTGGCTACGGAAATAAGGAAATAACATTTCATAACATTAAGCAAAAACTTGATACAGTCAGTCTGGATCTCGGGAACGGTTCAAAAATCGAGATGATACAGTATGAAAAGCTTGTGCCATTTCCAAACAACAGAGACATTGATGACACTGATATAGATGTTTTCGCAGAAAATATAAAACGTAACGGATTTCAAACTGCCATCGTTATCGCAAGAGAATTTGATGGAGGCGAAACAAGAACAGGACATCCAACCGGAAAATATATAATCATTTCAGGACACAGACGTTATGCTGCATTTGGCATGATACTTGAACAGGACTCATCCTTCATGCACAGAAAGATTCCTGCTCTGATACTTAGAGACGACATTCCATGGACAGAACTGGAAGAATTAAATCTTCTCATGAACTATGATGCTGTATCTGAGTCTTCCCATCCCGGTGACATGAGAATCCGTGTTGCAAGACTTATGGAGCTTCTTCAAAAAAGAGGCATTGAAAAGAAAATATACGACAGAATCGCAGATAAGCTGTCCATATCATCAAGACAGATCCGTAAGTACGATTCCATTAATAAAAATCTGATAGTAGGATTACAGAATCTGCTTGATGAGGAAAAAATAACCATAAATCAGGCTAACCAGTATGCATCTAGAAGTATAGATGTTCAGAACTATATCCTGAAATACATAAACGAACACAATGAAACCATAACAGAGGATGAATATCAGCAGTTAAAATCTCAGGATGAAGAAAATCAGAAAGCACAAAAATTAGCAGAAGAACGTCTCAGGGAAAGTGCTCAGAAACTTAAGGAACAGGAAGCAGAGATTGCAAGGTTAAAAAATAAAACTATTGAACTTGAATCCATGGTTCATGATGAAGAGGATAACAGTGAAACTGCTTCACAGGAGCTGATAAACACACAGGCGCAGCTCAGAAGAGCGAGAGAAAAAGCTGATAAATATCAAAAGATACTTAAGGATGCAAAAGAAGCAGATGCTGAACAGCTTAATAAAACAATCGGAATTTCAGCACCCATTGCAGTTAATGAAATGCTTTCAAAGATAAATGACAATGTTGTTAAACTCGGAAAAAGAAAAGAAAAAAGAGGTTATCAGTTTACAAAAAATGATATCCAGAAAATAAAAGCTATAATCGACGATCTTAAAGCTTTAATAGATGAAAAATAAAACATAAAACAGAGCAGATTCCCGGATGTATTCTTTCATCCGGGATTTTTTTATGTTTTTCGAAGAGACCGTAAAATCATTCAACTCCTACGGAGATATTGTAGTAGTAGATAATATTTAGTTTATATATATTTTATTTATTTTATCATCATATAGAAGAAATCCCTTCAAAGTTGAGTTTTCATACGTTGAAAATTGAGCGGCTGTACGGAAAGAATAGAGTTAAGTTACGGAAAAGATAGAGCAGATATACGGGAATGTTGAGAAAATATACGGTGAATAGAGAGTTTATGCGCAAAAGTTGATAAAATATACGGCAGATTTAGGGAATTTACGGAGCAAAACAAAGAAATTGAGTAAATTTACGGCTGGATGGATAATGATAATCAATGAGATTAAATTATGAGAGAACCATATAAAAGTTGATTGTATGTACGGTAAATCAGGAAATATACAGGCAAATAAAATATATAATATGTATGAAAGTTGAGTGATATTACGGAAAATAGAGTGCTGGTACGGGAAAACAGAAAAAAATTACGTAAATTAACATAAGAAGTGTGAGTAAATTTACGGACAAAAGGTTGAGCGATTGTACGGTACTCGTTTATAGTTGCAAAATGACGTAAATACGTGCTTTCTTGAAGAATATATCTAATGAAAGTTGAGAGATTATACGGAACCAAAGCAGCTATATAGGATAAAAAGTGAGTAAATATACGGTATATATCAAAGGATTTGAGTTGAGTGATTTTACGGAATAGCAGAATATGATGAGTTAAATTCGAAAAAAAAATCAGATAAAGATAAAATGGTGTGGAATAGATAGGATAGTTGAGTAAAAAGCCGCAAAATAGAGTT
>JAILBM010000231.1 GCA_024680925.1 Butyrivibrio sp. | reverse complement strand
TTATCAGCCAAAAATGCTGTAACCTTCTTCCTATCTTCCATCCCACGAGAACTCAACTCGCGAAGTCTGTCATCATGATTTTTATAGTTAGGTTCTGCATGCCTTACAAAGAATACTTTTGTCGTAACTCCCATCTTCACCCAATCTCCGTCGTAAATAAAACTTTAAGTTAATCTTCCATAAAAGACTTTGTTTTTGACCACCTGCATTTTTGTTGATTTCACAAATTTAAAAATATATTATCACTAACAAGTATTTGATTTTTCCTCAAACAAACATTGAGCATATCCAAGCCGCCAGTGCTGATGTCGCCGGAAATATAACCAGTAGCTTCAACAGCTGGCTTTTAATATTAAATCCATACTTTCTTCCACTATAAACATTCTTAAGCTCAGGAAAATAAAACTGAAAAAATTGATACTTCATAAGCAAAAAATAGTCGAAACAAATCATGTCATAAGCTTTATATACCGTAAAAATAATGATAAACCTTGTGAAAAACTGCCAGAATGTATACTTACCACGAATGCCATCCCAGATTGAAATAACACCCACTCCCAATATCATTAAAAAACTGAAGACGATTAGCGTCCATCCTATTTTTTTTGCTCCATAGAATAGTTCCTTATCTCGTGGTATGATATTATCCCTGGCTTCTTTGGGAGCAGAGGAAAACAACTTCTTATCCTGAATAAACGCTACTGCTGCGAACATCATCAATGATATTGCAACACAAAATATAATTGCAAGAAAAATTGTCAATATCATATCAATATACCTCTGTTTTTTTATCTTTAATCTTAAAGCCTCATAACCACTGTATAAAGGCTGTTTTATCATTGCTGTTATAACCGGCCTTTTTGTAAAAATCTAAAGTGCTCTGCATCTTTGAGCCTGTTAGTAACATCATCTTATAACAGTTCTCTTTAAGTGCCAGTTTTTTTGCATAATCAAGGCATTCTGTTGCATACCCTTTGCCCCTATATTCACCTTGTGTCACAACATTTTCAATAAGTGCATATGGTCTTACATCCCTGGTTAAATTCGGAATAATAACACATACACACGAAGACACTATCTTTCCATCGATCTCTTTGACGATGATATGATGGTTTTTATCTTCTATTATTTCATTCCACACGTCTATCAAATGCCGATTATTTTCAGGCTTAACCTCTTCATGAAGGAACAAATATAATTCCAGCATCTGATCCAAATCTTCCGGTTTTACTTCTCTGATCATAAAGCTCTTATTCTCCTTCATAAGATAAACTTGAATTTACAAAAATCGACATCATTGTTCCTCTATTAATTTGATCATTTGATCGATTATATTTTCCAAACAACATTTTTGCAGATCAACAAACACACCGTTATCCACAAGTTTTATTGCCGCATTTACACCCAATAAATTGTAAACCGAAAAATCTTTCAGCATTATTTCTAATTTTGCTTTATTATCATTATAAAGCAATTCTCTGACTGTCTGTAATCCCCGCTGAACATCGCCGTATATCTTAGGCATCCAGATGACTTCTATGTTTTTTGAAGATAAAAAGCTGCTTTTATCAAGTAACTCTATCGCACCACCGTGATCATCGTGAGCACCGATCACTATCCTCCTGATCCCACCCATTACTATCGTTCCCAAACACATCGGACAGGGCTCTAATGCCGCATATAATGTGTATTGTCTGAGATTCGGATATTTGCCTACATCAAGGTCTCTGACAGCTTCCGTTTCTGCATGACATACTCTTGGATTCGGGATAGCATATTCACCTATTTTGTTTCTGCCGGTTGAAATAATGTTTCCGTTTTCGTCAGTAATTACTGCGGCGATAGCCTTGCTTTTATTGCACAGAGATTCCCATTCCAGTTCAAATATTCTTTTCCAGATGTTATCTAAATCCTTGTATCTCATAACATAACCTCGATTTTATACAAATCCCGATTGGGAATGAACCATTCCCAAGGATTTTATAACTCGTTACAATTTGTTATTTCATCATCCGCAAGCCCATGTAAATACTA
>JAILBM010000223.1 GCA_024680925.1 Butyrivibrio sp. | reverse complement strand
CTGGCGGAAAGAACAAGAAGAAGATTGTAATCAAGAAGGTAGGTTAATCTACATTCAATCAATAATAAAAACTTAGATTTAACGTAATAAATACAATTCGAATTTGTTATAGATGTTATAAACTAAGAGAACCCCTGTACCGGTTGGTGCAGGGGTTTTTATTGTCTTTGTTATTCTGTACCTTTAGTTTTTATATTTTTAGTATTGTATTATTTTTTTTATTTAATGTTAATTGTGAAAATTTATGGACAATCTATGAATAATATTTGAATTTTGTTCGGTTTTATGGTATTATATTGAATATTAGTAACCGTAGAATACGATAACGAGGCAATTTTATAGAAAAATATCGAATTTATAGGGATTTGAGGATTCGAACCCTAATCTGGATATCTTTATTTTTAGTGAGAGATAGGTGGAATTTTTTTGATTTGATTTTTTTCTAATTTGTCGTTGTTTAACTATACATGTCTTTTATTTTATATGAATGGAACGAGACATAATATCATATAGATGTAAACTATGATACTTTGAATATAAAAGTAGTACTAATGATTTATAAGACGGTATATTCGAGGAGGGAAAAGGTATGAGAAAAGAATCAAAAAGGATTAAATCTACAAAATTATTAAGGAGAACGCTTTGTGGTGTTTTGTCGCTCGCGATGGTTGTGACGAGCGTTAGCTGGACGCCAGGGAAGAGAGCGAAGGCGGCGGAGGATGAGGTTAAGTTTTGGATAACTACGCCGTCTGGAAGTGATAAAGTTGAACTTACCAGGACTTCAACCGAAGGAGATGGTGATGTAGGTGGTGAATTTAGTGCTAGTATGTCCAGTTTTTCTTATGGTGATACAGTAGCACTGTCTTTGACGGTAAATGGCAATGCTGCTAGTGGTGCTACATTTGGATATCAAGCTAAAGCTGACGATAACGCATTAGATAGTAAATGGAATAAGTGGAGCGATAATATCATATTAAAACCTGGTAGTTACTATGCACAGTATACTTTTGGTGATTATTATGATTCATTTGGTAATTATGGCTTTGTAGTTAAGAAAGCTACATTAGAGACTCCTACCGCAAAATGGCGGGATGCAAAGTGGGATACCACTAATAAGAATAATGCCATAGCTACATGGACAAAGGTAGATAATAATACAACTGACGAGAATTCAACTGTGCCTGATGGTGCCATATCAGGATATATGGTTACACTTTACAAGGATAACACACAGATTGAACAGGTTACTACTGATAATGCTAATACATTAACATATGATTTTTCATCAGTTGTAGCTACAAAAGATTTTGGTAATTATACCTTTGAGGTAATACCGGTTATCGCTTCTTCTTATAAGGACTGTTATGAGAATGCTATATCTTCTGACGCATCGGGAGAACTTGTTGTACCTGATACAACTGCACCTGTTGTGAATACATTTACTGCAGATAGTGATAATAATGAATTTGAGCTAACTGCTACTGATAAAGATAGTAATATAGTAGCATATGCATTTTCAACAAATGCTGATGCTAAAGATTCAGATCTTAACTGGTATGAAGTTAGTGGTGATTTAAGTAAGACTTTAGATACTTCTTATTCAACTGCTAATCTTGATTCAGGAAATTATTATGCGTATGTAAAGGATGCTTGTGGTCTTATAGGTAAAAGCTCTAATACAGTAGCAGTTACAAAGATAACCTATAATAATATCTATACTGATGTAGGAGTTAAAACTACAAGAACATCATTGTATACTGGAATTATTTCATCTTTTATTAATACTTCTAGAACTGGTTATACTTTTGTTGATTGGTACAAGGATAAGGATTTTGAGACTAATGCCACAACTTCTAATGTAACTATGGGAAGTGATAATAATCTTTATGCAAAATGGAACAAGAATGACATTTCTGTCAGTATTTCTTCGACGGATGATGGGGATACACCAAATGTTAAGAAAACCTATAATGGGAATAAGGAAACTCTTACAGCTACAGTTACTGACAAGGATGGAAATATTGATTCTAAGGTTACAGGTTGGCAGTGGTATAAAGATGGTAAGGCTATAAGCGGAGCTACATCTAGTACCTATGAGGTTAAGGATGCTTCAGATTCAGGCGTGTATACAGTTAAGGCAACTGTTAAGCTTGATGATGATTCTGATAGTGAAGTTGTAACAAGTGCTAATAAAAGCACAGTTACTATTAAAAAGATTGATATTACATTAGAAGCAAAAGATAAGACTATTACATATGGTGATACTGCGCCTGATTATGATTATACTAAGACATCAGGAGATTTAGTAGATGGAGAAAGTCTTGCTGGTGTTATTACTGGTGCACCTTCAAGTGAGTATAAAAAAGGTGATAAAGCAGATACATATACAATTATTGTTGGAAATCTTGAATCAGTTAATTATAATATTACATTTACTAAGGGAACTCTTACAGTAAATCCGAAAGCTGGTACAGGCAGTGATATTAGCATAGCTGCAATTGATGATCAGGTATTTACAGGAACTGCCATAACGCCTGAACTAACGATTACAGATACTACTTTAAATAAAAAATTAGTTTTAGATACTGATTATAAAGTTACTTATTCTAATAATATAAATGTTGGTACAGCAACTGCAACTATTAACTATAAAGATAACTATACAGGAGTAGGTAGTGCTACATTTAATATTACCAAGGCGACTATTACTGATGAAGAAGCAGCTGTAATAGTTAATTCCGGTAAATCAACCTGGACTTATGGTGATAGTGTTGTAGCTACTAATATTTCTTCTATACTTGAAAACTACAGTGGAAGTGTTAGTAGTGGAGATATAGTTTTCTATTATAAAGAAAAGTCAGCTGATGATTCTACTAAGACAGAAACTATGCCAACTAATGCAGGGACTTATGTTGCATGGGTTGAGATAGCTCCAGATAATAATTATAAGGCTTACACTACTCCGGAAGCTAAGAGAGTAGAGTTTACCATAGAGCGTAAAGAAATTACGATTACTGCTGCAAGTGCTGAAAAGGTTTATGATGGTAACGCTTTGGTTGCTAATTCTTATACCATAACCTCTGGTGGTACAGAGACTACAGCTGATAATGTAATGCCTTACTCAGATTCATTTAAGAGTATAACAGTTACTGGTTCTCGGACTGATGTTGGAAGCTCTGAAAATGAAGTTACATATACTTTATCAAGTGCAACTGATGCGGATAATTATAAAATTACAACTGAAAATGGAACATTAAAAGTTACAAAGGCTTCCCTTTCAGCTCCGACAGATGTTTATTGGTCAACATCCGTTATTGGAACTGCTGATTGGAGTCCTGTTAATAAAACCGGTCTTACCAGTACTTATGTTGTTCGTTTATATAGAGAAAATGGTGAAGAAGATACCTTAATTAGAAATGATGAAACTACAAATGCTTATTATGATTTTAGTAGAGATATTAAAAGTGATTCTTCCTCTAATGGAGTAGCCGGATATTACTTTAAAGTAAAGGTGAAGCCGGGTGAAGGTGAAGATAACTCGAACTATTCTGCGAGTAATTTTTCAGAAGAAAGTGAAAAGACATATACACTTAAATTAAATATAAGTATAGATGGTGGTGTGGATTCGGTTCTTTGCGGAACGGATACTTCAGACACTGTTTATTTGATTTCAGGTGAAACTATCGATATTCATGAAAATTTGAAATCTAATTATTCTGCAGCCACTCCGGTTTGGACTACTGAGTCTAATTTAGTCACATTTAAAAATGCAAATAGTAAAGATACTTCACTTACTGTTTCGAATCTTTATGCAGGCTCGGAAGATACTATTACAGCATGTTCAAATGATGATGCGCCGGTAATTACTTCATTTACAGGAACTGCAAGCAGTACACAGGCAACTTTAGAATTAAATGTACAAGATGCTATTGGATTAGCAGCTGTAGCTATAACTACGTCTTCTGAAGCTCCTAGTACAGATTCTACAGAATGGGTGGAAAAGACTGGAACAAGTAATTCATATAGTTTAGATATTTCAGCAGCATCTGTTGATTCTTCTGCAACATATTATGCATATGTAAAGGATACTGCCGGCAATATTACAAAATCAGATTCCATATCTGTATATATATTAAAATTTGATGCAAATGGCGGAACTGGAGAAATGTCCGCAATCCTTAAGGTTCAGGATGTTAACATTACTTTACCTGACAATGAATTTACCAGGGCGGGTTATACCTTCCAGAACTGGTATTGTACAGCAACTAAGGCTACATATACTGACAAAGGTGTTTATAAGGTTAATAAGAGTACAGGTTTTAAAGCTCAGTGGACCGATAAGAAGGTTAGTTATATAGCTAAGTATTATTTTATGGATACCGATGGTAATTATCCTGAGGAGCCAAGTCAGAGTAATACTTATTATGGAACTTATGGTTCTGAAATTTTATGTTCTTCTTCAGCTCTTGATCTTGGTAAGACAGGATTTACCCTTGATACAGAAAAATCTACTAAGATTAATAGTCTTACTGAGGATGATAGAGTTATTAAAATATATCTTGCAAGAAATAAGCATACTGTTACTTATACTCTTACAAAGGTAGATAATTCAACAGAAACTACAGTTGAAAATCATTATTATGGTGAATCTTTAACTGAATTAGCTAAGACTAAAGTAGCAGGTTATGAATTTGTTGGATGGCTTTATAGTTCAGGAACACTTCCTTCAACTATGCCTGATAAGGATATAACAGCAACTGCAAGCTATACGGCTAAAGAAGGTATTGAATATGTAGTTAATTATTATACAGAAAATGTATTAAATGATAGTTATTCTATATATAGATCTGAGACAAGATATGACAATCAGGATACTGAAATTACTGCTAATTCCGAGGGAGCAGGAACAATAGAAGGCTTCACTTATAAGGGTGTAATTATTACAGCCGGAGCTGAAGCCGGTGCCACGGTAGATGAAGATACTATTTCGTCGGATACCAAGACAGGTACTGTTTCAGCAGTAAGTGAAGAGAAGCTTTATATTAATTACTACTATAGCAGAAATAAGTATAGTATTACTTTGAATGTAATAAAGGGTGGAAGTTCAAGTACAATTTATACACATACATTCTCAAATATAAAATATGGAACAACGATTACTGCTTCTGAATATGAGAATTATGATAAAGACAATTGGACTGATAGTTTAACGGATGCGGAAAAAGAAGATTTAAAAAATAACTATGCACTTTCGGATTATGCTGACTGGTCATCAGGTTATACTATATCATCTATGCCTGCCAGTGATGTTATAGTTAAGAGAACATATGTACCGGAGAATATGTCTCCATATTATGTTCAAACATATCTTGAAAAATCAGATGGCACATATAAAGAATCTGTTAAGCTTATTTATTATGGTGTTATTGGAAAGACTGTAACAGCGGGTTCTGGGTCAGGCTATGATGTAGACGTTACATCAAAGCTTTATAAGGATATGGTAGATAATCTCAGTGATTATACTCTTGCTGTAAATAATGATTCCATTAACTCAGGTGAAGTAACAGACGCTTATTCTGAACCAGCACTTACCTTAAAGCTTTACTTTGATAGAAAAACTGTAACTGCACGTATTAGGTATATCTATGCATATGATAATAATGGAAAGCTTGTACAGGAGGAGTTTGCACATAAGGATGTACAAGGAAAGTGGGGTACTACCTATACTGTTGACAGAGGCGCATATTTCTATGGTAACTCCAATCCTAGTGATAGCGATTTGGTTTTCGATGATACTGTTAATATAGAAGGTTCCAGCAAAAATGCCAAAACCTTTAATTTTAATGAGAATAATTATGCTGTATATTCACGTAATGTTTATTATAACGGTTATGATCATTCATATGGAAATGAACAGATAAAGAAGTCTACTAATAATGGTATTGCAAAAGGTACTGGTACATTCGGGCATGATGATTATTCTTCAACAAAAGAAAGTAATAACGTTTATTATGTTTACTATACTAAGGTTGATAGAACTAAAACCTATAATATTGATGTAAACATGAATTTAAGTAATCTTACAGCTAGGGATTCAACTGTTTATAATAACAGAAAGATTTCCGATACAGATCTTATACCTGTCACAAAGACTATAGGTGATGATACATATTATATAAGATATGCTAATAAGTCAGATCTCTTTAAGTATACAGAAAATACTGAAGTTACTGATGCCTATTATAAGGTAATTAATTTATATAATACTGATTATTATA
>JAILBM010000172.1 GCA_024680925.1 Butyrivibrio sp. | reverse complement strand
CTGGTGATGGAACTTTGGAAGCAAAGGCACCTGCTTTTATGGTTTCAAGTGATTATTATTATGAATACTATGATGATGAAGATTATTCCAACCCGGTTTTTACAGGTCATGTGAATAAGCTTAAATTAAGGGATGAATCTGTAAAGGCATATCCGGAGTTTGCTTCATCCTTTGAAAGCTATATGGAAGAGGCTACAACTGAGGCGACTGCTACGACTCAGGATTATATTAAAACCGCCAGGGCTGACAGAGAGGAATCAATCAAAGCAGGAGAGGATTATTTCTATACGGGCATTCTGGAACAGGACTATCTGATTACAAGGGCAGATGAAGTATGCGTAAGTATTTTGTCTCAAAGGACTACAGACCTTGGAGGCGCCCACGGATATACAGAGTATACTTCCAGGAATTTCGATACCGCTACCGGACAGGAACTTGAGATATCAGATGTTATCGCTGATAGAGAAACTTTGGTAGATGTACTGACAGAGAGTCTTATAGAGGCTTATAGCGAGGATGCTTTCTATGCATCAAGCGAAGAGGGCGGGCTTAAAGCAGAGCTCAAAAAGTTTGCGGATTGTGTATACGATCCTGAGAATTTTACTGAAGATAAGGCTATATACAGCTTTGAATGGGACTTCACCGCTGATGGAGTAGAAGTTATATTTAATGCCTATGCCATTGCGCCTTATGCTTCAGGAACGATTAAGGCTTTGGTTCCATACGGAAGCGGACTTATAGATGAGAAGTTTGTTCCGGGTGAAGATAACAGCATAATCACTCAGATGCCGCTGTACACAACAATCCAGGTAGACACCAACGGTGATGGCGAGATAGAGAAATATGAATGCTGGGCATCCCAGGATGTTGAAAACATTGATGATTACTGCGCACTCACTGTTTTCTGCGATGATCAGACTGTGGAAGTTGAGGACTATTTTTTCTCTTATGAGCAGTACATGGCTGTGGCAGAGGGTAAGCATTTCCTGATAGTTGATACCTCAGGTTATGATGACTGGCATAATATCTACTGTTTTGAATTAAGTGACGGACATATATATCAGAAAAAGGTATTTGATGTAGCTTCCACCGGTGGATATTATGATGCGGAAAATGAAATATATTATGGAAACTGCCTTACTGATTCATCACAGATGTTATTGGCAAAGAGATTCGATATCTTAAGTACCTACAATGGCTATAAGAGCTATAAGCTTAACAGTAACGGAGCCATTGAAAGTGAGGATGAATATTATACTGTAGATGCTTCCTTTACACTTAAATTCAAGCAGGATTTTGAAGCTGAAACAGTAGATGAAAATGGAGAAGTTACCGGAAATATCACAGTTTATTCCGGAACGGGATTTAAGATAATTCGTACCGATGGGGAGACAATCGTTGACGGAGTGATTGATGACGGCACTATAGTAAGACTGCATCCTGAGCATTCAGAGGATGCCATATATAGCTATACCATAAACGGATTATCTGTAGATGAACTATTTGATGATCTGTTTTATGCAGGATAAGTAGATTACACAGCACTTTTATTTAGGTAAAGGTGCTGTGTTTTTTAATGGATTTATTTGATAGCTCATGTTATTTCTTGATAATGAATTATATAAATAATATTATAAAAAGGAAAAGTTAAAACTGTGCTTTACAGTAAAAAAGTTTTGTTTTGGCTTAAGGGGAAAGAGGCCAAAAGGAGGGAAAATGAGTAGCAAATCTAACAATGAACAGGCTATTTATAATGCCAAAGAGCTCGGTGGAGCTAAAGTTACTATTTTAGGATTGCAGCATATGTTTGCAATGTTTGGTTCAACGGTGCTGGTACCGCTTCTTACCGGACTGAGTGTTTCCACAACACTTCTTTTTGCAGGTTTGGGAACTTTACTGTTTCATCTTATTTCCAAGAAAAAAGTTCCGGCTTTTCTGGGTTCTTCTTTTGCATTTCTTGCAGGATATTTCGCAATTGCACCTAACGGTGAAAAAGAGTTATTGCCTTATGCTTGTTTCGGTGTTGCCATAGCAGGCGTTTTCTATCTTATACTTGCAGCTTTATTTAAATTTTTCGGAACCCATAAGGTTATGAGATATTTTCCGCCTATCGTAACAGGACCTATAATCATTGCCATTGGTCTTAACCTTTCACAGTCAGCTATTAACAGCTGCTCCTCAAACTGGTTTGTTGCTCTTGTTGCAATAGCAATTGTTGTTGTATGCAATATCTGGGGAAGAGGTCTGGTAAAGATCATTCCTATTTTACTTGGTGTTATTGGTTCATATATTGTAGCTGCCATTATGGGACTTATTGATTTTACACCTGTAAAGGAAGCTGCCTGGGTAGGATTCCCAATCGAATATAACAGAACTGTATTTTCAATCTTTACAAGCGGCAATCTTGACAGTGCCCTTTTACTTACTTCAATAATCACTATTGTTCCTATCGCCTTTGCTACCATGATGGAGCACATCGGTGATATATCAGCAATATCTTCCACCGTAGGTAAGAACTTTATTAAGGATCCCGGACTTCACAGAACCCTTACAGGTGACGGTCTTGCAACTGCTGTTGCTTCACTTTTCGGAGCACCAGCCAATACAACTTACGGTGAAAATACCGGTGTACTTACACTTACCAGAGTTTACGATCCTTTTGTAATAAGACTTGCAGCATATTTTGCAATTCTTTTCTCATTCTGTCCTAAGTTTGCGGCTATTATTGAGGTAATGCCTACAGCAACTGTTGGTGGAATATCACTTGTTCTTTATGGAATGATTTCTGCAGTAGGTATCAGAAACATTGTAGAAACACAGGTTGATTTCTCAAAGAGCAGAAACGTAATCATTGCAGCTCTTATACTGGTTCTTTCCATCGGTATCAATTATTCAGAAGCAGGTGCAATTGTATTTGCCCTTGGAAGTGCAACTATAAGCTTCTCAGGTCTTGCAACAGGTTCACTTGTTGGTATAATTCTTAATGCAGTACTTCCGGATAAAGATTATAAGTTTGACGAGGATGTACCAAGTAAAACCGGTGTTGATTTTGAAATGGCACAAGGAAAGAGTATCGGAGAGAAATAAGGAATTTTTGTTTATGAAAACAGTAAGAGTTGTAGCTGCAGTTATATGTGATTCCATGGAAGAAAAGAACAGGATTTTTGCCACTGCCAGAGGTTATGGTGAATTTAAAGGACAATGGGAGTTTCCCGGAGGAAAGATAGAAGAAGGTGAGACTCCTCAGCAGGCTCTAGTAAGAGAGATTCACGAAGAGCTGGAGGCAGAAATAGATGTTGGAGAGAGAATTGATACTATCGAATATGATTATCCGACATTTCATCTTTCCATGGACTGTTATTGGGCCCGGGTGAAAGCGGGCGATCTTGTTCTTAAAGAAGCTGAAGCTGCCAGGTGGCTTAGCAAAGATACTCTTGATAGTGTGAAATGGCTTCCTGCCGATCTTACAATCATAGAAAAGATACGGGAAGCAATGTAACAGATGTAATTTATATGATAATGAATAATACCGGTTCCAATAGTCTTAGTTAAAGATTATTGAAGACCGGTATTTTTATCCTTAGGAACATTGCATGAAATCGTCAAGGCTGTTTTTTAAATCCTTATAATCTGAGATTCCCAGATCGTAAAGCTTTTTATTGGCATCGGGATCCATGGCATAGGTGCTCATAGTAAGATGCTTACTTGGAGCGAAGATAAATACTTTACCTTCTTTTTCAAGGTTATAGGCAAGATGCTGACTTTTGGTATACGAATTATGCCTGTTATTTAAACAACACACTATTTTAGGGAATTTACGGCATTTGAAGCTGTAAAAAGTTTTCATGCTTTCCGGTTGTTTAATATAGTCTCTTGGCTTGGACATGAGAATTACAACTTTATCGCAACCGTCTTCAAAGGCTCTTTTTACCGGAATAGAGTCTGAAACACCACCGTCAAAATAAAGATGACCGTCTATTTCCACAGGAGCACAGGCTGCAGGCAGTGCTGAGGAAGCTTTGATTATTCTGTAGTCGTCTTTTTTCATATCTTCTTTGTGAAAATAGCGGGGCTTGCCACTGACAGCATCTGTAGCCACCAGTTCAAATTCCGCAGGATTGTGAATTAGAGTATCATAGTCAAGAGCATCTGCTCCGTCAGAGTTACTAAGAGTTCCGTATATATAGTCAAGACCGAATAGATTACGGGTTTTGAGATAGCTTTTTAGTCCGAAATATCCCGGCTCTCCTATGTGGGTAGTATAAAATCGAAGGTTTCGCCCGTACTGACCCGCCAGATATGAAGCAACATTGGCACTTCCCGCAGATACACCTATGCAGTAATCAAAACTGATATGATCTTTTAAAAATGCATCAAGAATGCCTGCGCTATAGGCACATTTCATTCCGCCGCCTTCTACTACAAGTCCTATTTTTCCCATTTTATTTCGCCTCGAATGTCTTATATAATGAATGATTGCAAATATATCATGCGTTATACTTTATAGTACTTTTTTATCATAGACTATAATGATATATTTTAACTTGATAGAAATAGTTCCACAAACCACAATTTTTCTGATTTGGGTAAAAAAATATCGAAGATTTATTATGATTTTTTTATATGGGGTGTTTACCCGGAAATAAACATTGCAATCGGATAGGTAAATACAAGCTCGAAAACTTGTAATTAAGCCTTTGCAACTGCCAGTTGACAAATTTCCAAGAAAACTTTATGGATTGCAACCGATATTTTTTATAGTCTGTAATTAGAAATAAAACATATGGAGGGAATGGATATGATTTTTGCAGACAAAATTATAAATGAAAGAAAAAAGCTTGGCTGGTCTCAGGAAGAACTTGCAGAAGCACTTGGGGTATCCAGACAGTCAGTTTCAAAATGGGAGAGCGCACAGTCAACACCGGATTTGAATAGAATTCTTAAGATGGCGGATATATTTGGAGTTACCACTGATTACTTATTAAAGGATGAAATAGAAGGCGTTATTCCAAAAGAAGTGGTTGAATATAATTATGAGTCTGATGAAAATGTAAGGAGTGTCAGTCTTGAAGAAGCATCGGATTATCTAAGCAGGGTAGAGGAGAATGCACCTATTTTTGCCCTGGGTGTGTCTTTATGTATAATATCACCTGTTGCTCTTATGATGCTTGTTTGCTTCTATAGTATTGGTAAGATTCCTGAGGTAATGGTTCCGGCTCTTGGGGTTCCTATTCTTTTGTGCCTTGTAGCGGTTGCGGTATTTATTTTTATAATATGCGGAAAAAAGACAGAGGATTATGAATTTCTTGAGAAGACCAGAATAGATACTGCCTATGGTGTAGATGGAATGGTAAGAGCCAGAAAAGCCGAGTTTGAAAAACAGCATACCCTGATGATTGCTATTGGCGTAGTTCTATGTATTATATCTGCGGTCCCACTTATAGTAGCGAGTGTTATCTCTGAAAGTGTCAGTGAAGAAATATTTGGCGGCATAGCTATAGCAATGGTTGCAGTACTTCTTATAATGGTGGCTGTTGGTGTTAACTTTATTGTTCGGGCAAGCACTATTATGGAATCATATGATAAGCTCTTGCAGCTAGGTGAGTTCACACCTAAGGAAAAAGAGAATACCGGTACTGTTGGAAAAGTAGGAGGCATATACTGGCCTTTGGTTCTGGCTGTTTACCTTGGATGGAGTTTTTGGACCATGAATTGGGAAATGACATGGATCATATGGCCTGTAAGTGCAATACTTTTTGGCGTAGTCAATGGTATAGTGAGATTTGGAGATGACAAATAAATTTCTTTAATAAAAAAATAATAATAAGTTTGTTGCCGTTGGCTAACTTATAGTATAAAATATATTTACTATAAATATTCTAAGGAGAACATTGCCACGGATGGCGGAAGTAAAATGAGGTAATGTTCATGGACATTGGTACAATAGGGTTTGATCCCTATATTTCTTCGGTAGGGCGTTCCTCTCCGGTTCAGTCGGGACAAGGGCAGGGTCAGCAGATTCAGTCAATTCCCAAGAACGGAGAAAGAGACAGCTATATACCTTCAATGTCTGCAATGGCGGCAGACATGGCAATTCCAACATCAAATTATAATGCCCGGGGTGTAATGGAAGAGGATTTTCTTCCTGTTTCTGCTACGGGTACCGATAGCTCTTCAAATACTGACTATAATGTTATGGATATTTTATCCCATTCTTTTAGAGCTAATCAGGACAGTATTCAATCAACACTGGATGATCTGGGGCTATCAATTGAGGATCTGGCACTTGATGATAATATGATGGATTTTGCTGAAGCCATGAATAAGCAGGCTGAAAATATTGGTGTTCCACAGGTGGAGAATCTTGGGGAAACAGCAGAGAAGGCAATGGAGCTTATTAAAGCTGTAACTGAAAATGAAGAATCGGGAACGGCATCTGATTATACTCTTGGTGAGGAAGATCTTGTAAATTCAGGACTTGATGCGGTTAATGGAAAAGATAAGCCACAGGCTCCCGGAGGCGGAGGTAATGGCTCTGGAGCTTCCGGATCATCAGGGAATGATTCCAGTAAGATTGTTGAGATAGCTGGGGAGCTATTTATGGAAACAACAACTATAAAAAACGGGATGATTACGACCACCAGAACTAAAGTTGGTGAGGCGTGAGGTATGAATGAAAATATAAATAATTGATTATGACTTTTTGTCGCTTTGCTCCAAAAGTCATGCAAATAGGCCATTTGAAGGCGACTAACGTCGCAGGGCCTATTTGCCTCTTGAATCACTTTCTTACGAAACCCGCAGTAAATGCGGATTTCTGTAATTGACGTACAAGAATATATACTTTAAGTTAATATATAGAGTTATATATCAATAAATTCTTGGAGACAGATTTTAGTTATTTAGTTTGTATTATCAGTACAGACTATGAGCTAATATCTGTCTTTTTTGTAACACATTATTATATGACTACAAAGAAAAACGCAGTAAATGCGGTTTTCTGATTGTAGGCGATGAAAATATATGTATTTTTGCCATTACATGTCAAAAATCCTGAAAACAAGCCATTTAAAAGCAGCTTCGCTGCAGGGCTTGTTTTCCTCTTGAATCACTTTATTACGAAAATATATGTATTTAGGTGTTATAATTCACGATAAACAAACACTTGTTCTAATCGAACAAATGTGCTATATTGGTTATCACATTACAGCACATTTAGTCATTTTTTATGTGGCAGCCAGATGTGTTGATAAAGAATTTTTTTAATGTAATAATTGGAGTAGTAAAAGCTATATGGAATCAAATTTATCACAGGTAATAGATATTACAGAAAAAACTGCTAAATATGATGAGAGTATAAAGGAAATACTGGCAGATAAACAGATTCTGGCTCGAATCTTAAAGCATACACTGGATGAGTTTAAAGATACTGATATTGAAACTATTATTTCTAATATAAGTGAGCCGGAAATCTCAACAAGAAGATTGGAACCGGGACATACGAATACTGAAAAAATCCAAAAGTCATCAGAAGAAGATAATGTTTTAGGTGAAGGAAAGATTTTTTTTGATATTAGATTTTCAGTATACTGCGGAGATGATTTAATAAAAATTTTAATTAATATTGAGGCTCAGAGAAGTTCCAATGCAGCAAGATTAGGTTATCATATAGATAACAGAATATTGTATTATCTTGGAAGGATGATATCGGCTCAAAAAGAAGTAGAATTTTTTAAATCAGATTATGATAATCTAAAGCCTGTGCGTAGCATATGGATTTGCATGGATTCCGGTGATGAAGAAGATTCTATTAATCGGATAAAGCTTAGCCAGGATACTATATATGGCAAAGATATGTTACTTCCTAATATTGATAAAGTTCAAGGAATTGTGATACGTCTAAGAAGTAATATTAATGTAAAAGAATCACAGAATCTACTTATAGCAATGCTTGAAGAATTACTGGGAAAAGAAACAGCTGAAGAAAAAAAGAAAAAATTATCAGAAAAATTTGGCTTAGAGATGAATATCGATACCGAGAGGAGGCTGAATCAGATGTGTAATTTAAGTGAAGTTATATTAGAGCAGGGAATAGAA
>JAILBM010000167.1 GCA_024680925.1 Butyrivibrio sp. | reverse complement strand
TGTAGCATCTAGTGGAATTAAGGGATAAAGGAGAAACTAATGTTAAGGCTTTTTAAAACTAATGATTTACGAAAATCAGAAGAATTGTCAGGAAGCGGTTGGACATTTATTCCATTATCCGGTTCGGATGCAGGAAGTGATTGTATTGATAAGACCTCTGCGGAGAATCCTAATATCGGGAAAAAATTTTCTGTTGTAGTTCCAGGATGCATAGAGAGTATTCCCGGATTGGAGTCGTTTAGAGGAACAGGAAAGTATTCAAAGGTTTTTAAGGCTGGAGGAAATATCCGCCTGGTTTTCAAAGGTGTAAGCCATACAGGTACTGTCTACCTGGATGGAAAAGAACTGGGCAAACATTATAATGCATATACTCCATTTTCTTTTTTGGTGAAAAATCTTCCTGAAGGAAATCATTTTCTGGAAGTATTGGTAGATAACCGGTTTAGCGAGGAAAGTGCACTTCATGTTCCAAATGATTATATGACATATATGGGAATTACAAGAGGAGTGGCAGTAGAAAGGCTTGGAGATGCATATATTGAGTATCTTCATATTGTTCCTGAATATAATAATAACTGGAATCTTAATGCATCCATAAAAATAGTTAATCTGACAGAAAGTGAGAAGAAAATTCATTTGAAGATTCTTTTGCCAAGGCTTTCAAAAGTGTCTGGAGAAACCCTTGTTGAAGGATCGGAAGTAGCAATATTTGAAAAAGAAATTGAACTTAAATCAAATGAAGAAAAGATTTTAACAGAGAAGATTTTATTGAAGGATGATTCAAGTTATATGCAGGACACAATGATATTTGAATGGAGTCCTGAGACACCTGTTTTATATAATGTTAAAGCAAAGCTTTCCGTTGACAATAATGACATTGATGATCTTATTGAAAGAATCGGATTTAGAACTGTTAAGGCAGAAGGCAGATTTATTCTTCTTAATGGAAAAAAGCTAAGAATTAAAGGTTTTTGCAGACATGAAGACCATCCGATGTATGGATGCGCACTTCCTCTTCAGGCAATGGAAGCAGATTTGCAGATAGTAAAAGATCTGGGGGGAAATGCTATTCGAACATCACATTATCCTAATGACGAAATGTTTTTGGACTTATGTGATGAAAGAGGGATTATTGTTTGGGAAGAGAATCATGCAAGGGGATTATCGGAAGAACAGATGAAAAATCCTAATTTCGAAGAGCAGGCTGAAAAGTGTATAGAAGAAATGATCAATGCACATATTAATCACCCATCGATTATAATCTGGGGAATATTAAATGAATGTGCCAGTGAAACAGAATACGGAAGAGAATGCTATAAGAAACAATATGAACTTATAAAAAAGATGGATGATTCAAGACCAAGATCATCTGCCAGTTGTAAGTTTATGAATGATATATGTCTGGATCTCCCGGACATAGTTTCATATAACATTTATCCTGAATGGTATGTAAATAAGACTTCAAAGGATTGGCTGGATGAGAATTATGACTGGGTGCATAATGAGAGCGGTGGAAGTGGGAAGCCCTTTATCATTTCAGAGATAGGTGCAGGAGCAATATATGGATATCGATCACCTATAAAGGCTAAATGGACTGAGGAATATCAGGCCGAGGCACTTAGACATCAGATTAAGGCTGTTCTTGAAAAAATTGGATGTAGCGGAATATTTATCTGGCAGTTTTCAGATTGCAGGATCAGTTATGAATGGTTTTCAACAAGACCAAGAACAATGAATAATAAGGGAATTGTTGATGAATATCGACGTCCAAAACTTTCATATGATGTGGTAAAAGAAATATATACTTCATATAGTAATTATTTTGAATGATGTAGGAGGTTAAAATGAAATTTGAACCAAAAACACTAGATTACAATATTAGCCCTTACTCAGGAGCAACAAGGGAAACCTGGATTGAGGCCGGTAAATATTTACTTGAAAATGCATTTATGAGCATTAAAGATTTTAATGATCCAATGGTTCTTCCAAGATATGAAGATGAGGTAACTTATCCTAATAAAAATACTCCTGCATGGAAAGTACAGGCAGAATATTTTGAAGGTATTACACGTACATTTTTTATTGCAGCACCAATACTTGCTATTGAGCCTGATCTGACATTGAACGGGTATTGTCTTAGGGATTATTATAAGAATCAGATTTTAAAATGTGTAACTAAAGGGGATCCAAACTATGTAAGAACCTATTCTGAAATGCAGGAAGAATTTGGTGAAAATGATCCATTTGGAATATATCAGCAGACAGTTGAGACATGTGCTCTTGTAATTTGTCTTGATATATGTCACGAGCAGATATGGG
The DNA here is from genome assembly GCA_024680925.1 of Butyrivibrio sp. GTDB lineage: Bacteria > Bacillota > Clostridia > Lachnospirales > Lachnospiraceae > Butyrivibrio. Next base: position 2,724 of record JAILBM010000167.1, on the reverse strand, counting down.
ATACATACACCCGCGAAGAAAAAGATAAAATTGCGGATTTCCTTTTGGATTATGCGCGTGGAAATACAGTTCCTCAAAACTGGCGTTTGTTTAATATGCTTGATTATGCATTTTTATATAAAAACGGATATGAGATCGACCGTGATATAATGCGTGATCATGCCCAGACAATCTTGGGATATTATGCAGGAGACGGCTGGTATAGAGATGGAAGAGGGTTTGATTATTACTCATGCTGGGCATTTAATCTTTATACACCTATATGGTGCCAGTGGTATGGATACAAAAATGAGCCATATTTATCTAAACGATTTGAAGAAAATTCAAATGAGCTCATGAAGACTTATAGCGACTATTTTGATCGTGATGGATTTACAAATATGTGGGGAAGAAGCGGTATATATCGTTTTGCGGCAGTCAGCGCTTTTTGTGGAAACTTCTTGTTTAATAATAGCGCTGCAGATCCGGGACTTGCTCGTCGTATAGCATCTGGTTCTATGCTTCAGTTCCTCACAAGAGATGATTTCCTTTATAAAGGGGTTCCAACTCTTGGTTTTTACAGACCATTCCTGCCACTAGTACAGGAATACTCATGTGCAGAGTCTCCATATTGGATGGGAAAAGCCTTTGTTAGTCTGATTTTGCCAAAAGATCATCCGTTTTGGACAGCTAAAGAAAACAATGGCACCTGGGATGATTTAAAGGAAAAGGAAACAAAAATAACAGCACTTGATGGCCCTGCACTTTGCATGGCAAATCATGCAGCAAATGGAACAACAGAGCTTATGACAGGTAAGGTGGATCTGGAAAAAGGCGAAGACCATCTTATGTGGAATTACAATAAGCTTGTATATAATACAAAATTCCCATGGGAATCGGCACCATCCAGAGAAGTAGAGTCTGAACAATATGTTCTACATGATCTAACCTTTGATCGTATTGAAAAGTGTAATGTAACATACTGGTGCGGCCTGGATAAAGATATTTTATACAGACGTCAATTCTTTGATTTTACAAATGGGTCTGAAGCTTGTTGGAATTCTTTACTTAACCTTGCTGACATTCCAATGCCTTATGGAATTCTCAGAGTTGATAAGCTTCGTACATGCAGGAGACCACTAGAACTAACGCTTGGAGCTTTTGGTTTCCCGGATAATGGAACTGAAATTGTAAAAAAAGAGAAGAACGGATTTAAAGCTATAATACTGAAAGGTCATAATCATATCGGAAAAGAAATCCAGCTTGCTATGACAATATTTGATGGTTGGGATGAAATAACTACCATTGAAAGTACAAATACAAACCCGGATTCAGAAAAATCTGTAATTGCTTATGCGAAGACAAAACGTAAAAAGCAATATGGATATGAAAAATACATTATGATATCTCAGGTAATTACTAAAGAAAGTATGGATGACTTTTCAGATGAAGATATTTTCCCAATTGAAAAAATTGAGTACACTGATCCGGAAGAATGTGGTGGCTATGGACCTGTTAAACTTACTTTAGCGGGCGGAAAAGTCAAAGTAATTGATTTTGATGGAATTGATGGAAAAATGAGATCCTGATCATATAAAAAACATATAAAAAGCTGTGAAAATCGAAATAATCTCGGTTTTCACAGCTTTTTTGCGTATAAAGTAAATTATTTAATGAAAAACATTAAAAAATTATTGACAAAGGCATTTACAATTGCTATAGTTTATTTATCGATAAACATTAAAATTTTAATGTGTGTACACAAATGATGTGAAAAAAGAATGTAATAAGTAGAAAAATGAGGAAATGAGTAAAACTAAAACAAACGAAAAGGAGCAAATATCATGAATGAACAGAATAAGAAACTAGAGGTTATAAAAAATCGTTGTCAGACATCAGGTAAGGTTATAGGTATTATGAGGGCTTTTGTTAATGCAGGTATAGTTTTGACTATAGTATCAGCTATTATATGTTTCATTTTTCGTAGTGATTTGAATGTAGTTCTTGAAAAAGAAATTGAAGCCGGAGATATCAGCCTGAGAAACTTTGGAATAGATGGGATGATACAGCTTCGCTTTTTGACAGAAGGTGCGATTGAAAAAGGTAATTACTGGGTTCCACTTATGTTAAACTGTATTCTTGGATGCATAATATGCATTGTTTTTTCGGTGATTCTTGGAACATTAAGAAAGATTTTTAAAAGTCTGGCCGCTGAGGAAACACCTTTTTCAGATTATAATCTTAAGCAGCTTAGAATTGGATTTATAGTAACAACAGTAGCATTAACTATATCTATAGGTTTAGGAGTAGGAATTATTTGCGGACTTATATGCTGGAGTATTTATTCTATCCTAGAGTATGGTGCTGCACTGCAAAATGAAGTAGATGAGATTTTGTAAAGGGGTAAAAAATGGGAAAGATCATATTAAGACTGGACAGGGTAATGGCCGATAGGAAAATGAGTCTCAACGAGTTGTCAGAAAAAGTTGGAGTATCCAATGTGAATTTATCCAAAATTAAAACAGGCAAAGTCAGTGCAGTAAGATTTTCAACATTAGAGGCTATATGCGAAGCTTTAAACTGTCAGCCAGGTGATATATTAGAGTATGATCCAGATGCAGAAAATGAGTGAGAATTATAATTGATTTTTAAAAAATAAAAGGATAATCATTATAGAATCTGGAAAACGGGTGATAATTACGATTCTGGAACGGAAGATAAATAATAAGGAGCGTGAAAAATGTT
>JAILBM010000145.1 GCA_024680925.1 Butyrivibrio sp. | reverse complement strand
CCGTCTTTTTTGAAAAAGCTGTGATCGCCACCTTCTGTTTCATTATCACGAATAAGAGTATTGTATCCGTTTCCGTGATGATCAAGGTAGAAATCCATATGGAAACCGGCACCGGAAAGAGCCTGCTGAGGGTTACTCCATTCAGAAACAATAGCAGCTTCGGGATAATCCTTATCCAGCATCTCTCTTATGTTTCTCCAGATTTTACAGGTTGCACTTTTTTTATCATCGTCTTCTTTTACAAGAGAATCTGCCATATCGACTCTGAAACCATCGCACCCATGATCAAGCCAGAAACGCATAACATCCTTCATTGCCTCTCTTGTGGCGATACATTCAGGATCCTCCGGACTTTTTTGCCAATCCTCAGTACGATTTAGAAAACCATAGTTAAGTGCAGGCTGACATTTAAAAAAGTTGAGCATATAAACGCCATCTCTTGGAGCTTCACCGCTTACATACAGATGATTTGCAATTCCCTGCCAGACTGAATTGGTCCAAACATATCTGTGAGAGTATTCATTAGGCTCAATCTCACAGCTTTTTTTAAACCATTCATGCTCCTCTGAGGTGTGACCGGGAACAAGATCCAAAAGGACTTTAATTCCTCTGTTATGGGCTTCACCGAAAAGTCTGTACAAATCTTCGTTGGTACCATATCTTGGTGCTACCTTTTTATAATCCCTGACATCATATCCGGCATCCTTAAAGGGAGAATCATAGCATGGATTTATCCACAGGGCATTACATCCAAGGCTTTTTATATAATCAAGCTTATCGATAATGCCGTTGAAATCACCAATACCATCATTATTAGAATCCTTGTAGGACTGAGGATATATTTCATAAAAAACTGCATCTTTTAACCAATCAGGCATAAATCCACCTCCAAATTTTGTTATATTTAGTGCTAAATGATTATTTTTAAGGGCATATATCTAAATCCCTTTAACATATTGATTGTATCAAAAGATAGTAACTATCGCAATGGAAACGTTTCCGAAAAAATGGTTTACTTGTAAAATCATTAAATATAAGCTCAGACATAAAAAATTCATTAAATGTAGTATCATTTAAGTATAAAAAGGTTAAAAAAAGTGATAGTATGAAATGCGTGACTTTTGTCGCTTTGCTCCAAAAGTCATGCAAATAGGCCATTTGAAGGCGACTAAAGTCGCAGGGCCTATTTGCCTCTTGAATCACTTTCTTACGAAACCCGCAGTAAATGCGGATTTCTGTAATTAATGTACAAGAATATAAACTTTTTTGAAAAATTGTTGTGAATAGGGTAGATAGATTTAGATGGCAAGAGATATATCCGCAGTAATGCGAAGTAATAACGAAATTGATTTTAAGCAGAAGGTAAGCCTTGTGTGGCTTCTTAGTGTACCTACAATGCTGGCACAGATTTCACTGATAGCAATGCAGTACATAGATGCAGCAATGGTGGGAAGTCTTGGTGCAAATGCTTCTGCATCTATTGGACTTATGTCTTCAACAACCTGGCTTTTTGGAGGAGTTTGCTCCGCAGCATCCTATGGCTTTTCAGTACAGATAGCCCATGCAGTGGGTGCCGGAGACCGGAATACCTCCAAGAGGGTTTTCAGACAGGGATTTATTTCTGTTCTGGTTTTTGCTCTGGTAATGATGCTTATAGGAATCGGAATAAGCGGATATCTTCCCATATGGCTTAGAGCTGATGAGAGTATAAGATCGTCTGCCACGGCATATTTCAGAATTTATGCTATGTTTGTGCCTGTCAGACAGATTCTTTTATATTGCGGTGCTTCACTTCAGGCCAGCGGTAATACAAAGGTTCCCGGAATTCTTGATATTCTGATGTGCGCCTTGGATGTAATATTTAATGCCTTTTTTATCTTTGGTGCAGGGACAGTTGTTATTGCCGGGGTGGCGCTTCCGGGACTTGGCCTTGGAGTAAAAGGTGCAGCTCTTGGAACCGGTGCTTCGGAAATAGTAACTGCAGTGTTTATGATTTATTTTGCCTGCATAAAGCAGGAGCATATCAGTGTCAAAAAGGATGGACTTTACAGGTATTCCGAAGATACTGCCGGAAAGGCTTTAAAGATATCCCTTCCTATGGCCATGGAGCAGATTGCTCTTTGCGGAGCGCAGATTATCACCACAGGAATTGTTGCACCACTAGGAACGGTAGCCGTAGCAGCTCATTCCTTTGCAATTACCGTAGAGGGACTTTGTTATGAACCGGGGTATGGCCTTCAGGCAGCTGCCACAACCCTTGTAGGACAAGCTCTTGGAGCAGGCAAAAAGGATCTTGTTAAGAGCTTTGGCTGGATCACTACATTTTTTGGAATAATAATAATGACGGTTACAGGCTTTCTGATGTACTTTATTTGTCCGTATATTTTTGGATTTTTAACACCGGATATGGCGGTAAGGGAGTTGGGTATAAGTGTCCTTAGAATAGAACTTTTGGCTGAACCTTTATTTGCAGCATCAATTGTTGCTACCGGAGCTCTAAGGGGTGTAGGGGATACCTTCATACCAAGTATTATGAATCTTGTAAGTATGTGGGGAGTTCGAATTGTTCTGTCATTGATACTTACTCCAATGTTTGGGCTTGCGGGAGTATGGATTGCCATGTGTGTTGAACTTATTTTTAGGGGAATAATATTCCTGATAAGATTGAAAATAAGACTGGGCAAGTGAATTTAAAAATAATGTACTATAAAAAATCATCTAAGGTATTGTTTGTTAAAAAGTACTTTAGATGATTTTTATTATTCTGTATTTAGTTTTATAACTTAAGCATCTTTATAATCTTCCGGAGATTCTCCTGTTATCTCACAATATTTTTCCAAAAGATCTTTATCATTTAAATTTGTAAGCTCTGCAGGATTGTCTTTTCCAAAGTCAGCAATGAGCTTTATTGCCTTTTGTCTGAATTCATCACTCATTTTATACCTCACTTTCTGAAGCAAATTATGGGGTTAAAAATATCATACTATATTTTCTTGTTATTTTGCTAAAGCTTTTGTTAAATTTTATTTCTAAAAATATAAGAAAATATAGGAATTTGGTTTTTGTACTAATTTACCCTTTCAAGTAATGAGGTGATTTTTAGTGCTGCTTCACATAAAGAGGATTTATCTTCTTCATTAAGGGATTCATTTATTTTTTTAGAAAGATTTTCCAGTATTGACTTTCGACTTTCTTTAATAATGTTTTTTCCGCTTTCAGTAAGATGTATATATATACGCGTTCTGTTTGTGGAATCCGTTATTCGTTCAACATAACCTGCATCAGCTAACGGAGCAACGGTTCTTGTAGCCTGTTCCTGAGAAGTGGCGAGCAATTGTGCAATGTGTTTCATCGAAAGGTCTCCTTCCATATCAAGGACAGTAAATATATTCATTTGAGTTTTTGTAAAAGGAAATTTCTTGCGATCAACACAAGAAAGAACTACTCCTGATAGAAGTGTTGAAGCTTGAAGAAGCGAAATCAATTCAACCTGCTCCATATATAATACCTCCGATGTAAATTATTTCTAATAATATATCCGAAATAGCCAAAAGTCAATAATTATTATTACTCAATATTTGACAAATATCAAATATTGATTTAAGCTTTTAAGAAAGTATGTACGGAGGATTAAAATGCAAAAAATAAAAAAATTGCTAAAAACAGATGTTACATTATCATTTTGGATTGCATTAATAGCAGTTATCCTGCTTGTAATACTTTCATTAGTATTTTCAACAAGTATTGAAAACTATACAGGTCAGATTCGAGAGGCACTAAGTTATAACTGTGGATGGTTTTATTTATTAATGGTTCTGCTTCTTGTAGGTGTATGTTTAGTGCTTATGCTGAGTCCTGCAGGTAAAATCAGGTTAGGTGATCCGGGATCAAGACCTGAATACAGTACTGTATCATGGATAGCAATGCTTTTTTCGGCAGGTATGGGAATAGGACTTGTATTTTATGGGGCAGCGGAACCTTTATCCCATTTTGCTGTACAGGCCCCGGAGGCTCAGCTTTACAGCCAGGATGCGTTACGTGATGCATTTAAATATTCTTTCTTCCATTATGGAATCCATGCATGGGCTATCTATGCTATAGTTGGTCTTTCAATAGCGTATTTTCAATTTAGGAAAAAAGAATCAACACTTTTATCTGTAACATTGAAGCCGCTTTTTGGTAGTGCGGTTGATGGTATATTAGGCAAACTTGTGGATTGTTTAACTATTTTTGCTACTGTTATCGGTGTTGCTACAAGTTTAGGTTCCGGAGCTATGCAGATCAACGGTGGGTTAAATGGTCTTCTCAATATACCGGTAAATTATGGGGTACAATTGACAATTATAATTGTGGCTACTATTTTATTTATGACCTCGGCTTTGTCGGGACTTGATAAGGGCGTTAAAGTTCTTTCTAATTTTAATATGGTTCTGGCAGGATTATTGATGCTGGTGTCACTTGTTATTGGTGACAGTGTTAAGATGATGAATACCTTTTCAGAAACTCTTGGCTTATATTTGCAGGATTTGTTACGTATGAGTACCAGAACCGGTGCAGGAAATGCAGACCAACAGGCCTGGATTAATAGCTGGACAGTATTTTATTGGGCTTGGTGGCTTGCATGGTCACCATTTGTAGGTGTGTTTATAGCACGTATTTCAAGGGGACGAACAATCAGAGAATTTGTAAGTTATGTATTACTTATACCAACATTATTTTCATTTTTATGGTTTTCTGTTTTTGGAGTACTTTCTACGGATGCATTTGCAATAGACGGTTCTATTGCAGAAAAACCTTTTGAACAATTGCTTTTTGCCACATTTGATCAGTATCCGTTATCCGGAATTCTATCATTTATAGCAGTATTGTTGGTTTTTTCTTTTTTTATTACATCTGCGGATTCTGCGACCTTTGTACTTGCAATGCAATCGGAAGGCGGAAGTATTCATCCCAATAATAAAATAAAGGTTATATGGGGAATACTTGTATCGACTATTGCCGCTGTTTTACTCAGAGCCGGTGGAATAAATGTTTTGCAAAATGTTTTGATTATTACTGCATTTCCTTTTGCAATATTGTTGGTGCTTATAACGTTTTCTCTTCTAAAGGAGCTTAATTATGAACGTAAACAAATGGGATTAACAATCGATCCCAAACGTTATCCTAAAAAAGGATCACCATTTCGTTCATACGAGGATGACGAGGAAGATGAGGATGAATAATCCGGCGAATATGGAATTATCGATTATAGATTTTGAATTTAGCAATGTATCACGAATAATATTTATCCGGACAGCATATATTTAATTAATATAAAAAAACAGTATCTTTGGATACTGTTTTTTATTGCATAAAGCATGGATTTTCATATCACCGCAAAAAGACTGTGTTTCATAAAAAAAATACAGTTGTGATATACTGATATAAATCAAATTGATGATATGTATATGTTAGAATAGACTAACATAAATTCATGATAATCAAGAGGAACTAAATAATGTTTGATAAAAGATTAATGCAAATGTGTCCTGAGAGCAGGAAATACATTCTGGGAAATATTGTTTTTCAATGGACCGAGCTTATTTTAAATGCCTTTATGATAGGTATTATAGCCTCTATGGTAGAAGGCTTATACACAAAAAGCGAGAGTCCTGCGGAGGTTGGGATTAAGGTATGTATTCTTCTGGTTGCTCTTATTCTGCGGTGGTTTGTAACAAAGGCAGCAATAAGAATGAGCTATCTGGCATCTAAAACCGTTAAAAGAGTCATGCGTCTGGAAATTTATAAAAAGATTTTGAGACTGGGTAATACATACAGAGAGCATACTACAACAGCTGAACTGGTACAGGAATCGGTAGAGGGGGTGGAACAGCTGGAGAGTTATTTTGGGCAGTATGTTCCACAGTTTTTTTATGCTTTTATTGCACCTGTAACTTTGTTTTTTATGTTTGGAGCAGCAGGAAGCTTTAAGGTGGCAGCAGTACTTTTAATTTGTGTTCCTTTGATACCGGGAGCCATTATGATGGTTCAGAAGATAGCCAAAAGGATTCTTTCAAAGTACTGGGATCAATATACTAGGCTTGGCAGTACATTTCTTGAAAATCTTCAGGGAATGACAACTCTAAAGACCTATAAAGCAGACGAATTTAAAAATGAGCAAATGAATGCTGAATCTGAAAACTTTCGCGTTGTAACAATGAAGGTTCTGACTATGCAGCTAAATTCCATTATAATTATGGATTTTTTTGCATATGGAGGAGCAGCCCTTGGTATAGCCTTGGCTGGAAGATCTTTTTTGGATGGTAATATAGGAATTGCCGCAGTAGTGTTTATGATACTTCTTTCTGCTGATTTCTTCCTTCCCATGAGAAAACTGGGAAGTTATTTTCATGTGGCAATGAATGGTATGGCAGCAAGTGATAAGATTTTTAAATTTTTATCAGAAGAGGAAGGAACAAAAGGAGAGATTCCTTTTCCTTCTGACAACCTTGATATTGAGCTTTCGAATGTTAGCTTTTCATATGTAAAAGACAGAGAAGTTCTTCATGATATTTCCATGAATATTAAAGCAGGCTCTTTTACCGGAATAGTAGGAAAAAGCGGAAGTGGAAAATCAACAATAGCAGCAATACTGATGGGAAGAAATACAGTGCCTAAAGGAACTGTTACCATAGGTCAAACTGATATAAGTAAACTAAATGAAGAAAGTCTTTTAAGAAATATAACCTATGTGGGTCTTGGAAGTGTATTTTTTAAGGGAACCGTAAGAGATAATCTTCTTATGGCAGATGCGGGGGCTTTGGATGATCAACTTTGGTCTGTGCTGGAAGAGTGTAACCTTGCTGGTTTTCTTAGAAATGATAAAGGACTTGATACTCTGTTATCTGAAGATGCAGGTAATCTTTCCGGAGGTCAGAAGCAAAGACTCTCACTGGCTAGAGCTCTGCTGCATAATTCTAAGATATATATTTTTGACGAGGCAACCAGCAATATAGATGTTGAGAGCGAAGAAATCATATTGGATGAGATAAAAAAGCTGGCTAAGACCAGAACAATAATTATGATAACCCATCGCCTTGCAAACGTAATGGAAGCAGATAAGATTTTTTGCCTGGAGGAGGGATACCTTAAAGGCTGTGGCACTCATGAAGAATTGCTCAAGGATTGCCCTGAATATAAGACACTTTGGAATACTCAAAAAGAGCTTGAGGAATTCGGAAAGGTGGGACTTAAAAATGAATAAAATAAAGATTTTATTTAGAATGCTTACACTGGTTAAACCGCTTGCCGGATTTATGATACTTGCCGTTACTCTTGGAACACTTGGATTTCTGACTGCCCAATTTATTCCTATCCTTGGTGGATATGCTGTACTTGCCGGCCTTGGAGAAGAAACAAAGCTTGGTTTTAATACAATTGTAATTTTGCTTTTGATATTTGCTATTCTTCGGTCGATATTCAGATTTTCTGAGCAGAGAACCAATCATTATATTGCCTTTACGCTGCTTGCCATTATAAGAGACAGAGTTTTTAAGGCTCTTAGAAGACTCTGCCCTGCAAAGCTTGAGGGAAGAGATAAGGGAGATTTAATATCTGTTATAACTTCTGATGTGGAACTGCTGGAAGTGTTTTATGCCCACACAATTTCTCCTATTTGCATTGCTATTGTAACTGAGACGATTATGTGTCTTTTTATCGGAAGCTTTCATCCACTGCTTGGAATAATTGCCTTTTGTTCCTTTTTTACAGTGGGGGTAGTACTTCCTGTGATAATTTCAAAATGCAGTAAAACTCTGGGGGATGATCTTAGAGCCCAGTCCGGAGCACTTTCCGCGCATATGCTGGAAAGTATCAGAGGAATTGATGAAACACTGCAATATAACGGCGGAGAAAAAAGATTAAAAGAAATATCTGATAAAACAAAGGCATTATCTGAAAATCAGGGAGTTTTAAATCGCCTTACAGGAACGAATGTGGCACTTACCAATACCTTTATCTGGATTTCTGATCTGGTAATGCTGGTAGTTTGTTTTTATCTCTATAATTCAGGACGCATTGGTTTTGATGGATTTCTGATTTCTATGATAGCTTTAATGTCATCTTTTGGTCCTGTTACTGCCTTATCAGCCCTTGGAACCACACTTCAAAGTACAATTGCATGTGGAGCAAGAGTTCTGGCTATAATAGACGAGATGCCTGAAACAGAGGATATTATGTCAAAAGAGGATATTGTGTTTAAAGATGCAAAAGCTGAACATGTTTCTTTTGGATATGGTGATGATGAAGTATTAAAGGATCTTTCATTATATGTCGATAAAGATGAAATACTGGGAATAGTTGGACCAAGTGGCTGTGGAAAATCAACGCTGCTGAAACTCTTTATGAGATTTTGGAAAACAGATAAGGGTAGTATAAATATAGCCGGTAGAAATATCGAAGATATAAATACAGATAATCTGCGGGATATGGAAAGTTATATGACGCAGGAGACGCAGATTTTTAAAGATACAATAGCCAATAACATAAGAATAGGCAAACTTGATGCTACAGACGAAGAAGTAGTAGAAGCAGCTCAAAAAGCATCTATACATGAGTTTATTATGACTCTTCCTCAAGGGTATAATACTGATGTCGGAGAACTTGGAAGTACACTTTCAGGAGGAGAAAAGCAGCGTATAGGTCTGGCCAGAGCTTTTTTGCATAATGCACCATTTATACTTTTGGATGAACCTACCAGCAGTCTGGACAGTCTTAATGAAGCAGTAATATTAAAGGCACTCAAAGAATCTTCAAAAGACAGAACGGTTCTTTTAGTATCACACAGGTCATCTACCATGTGCATTGCTGACAAAACTTTTTCCATGGAGAGTGGCAGATTATCATAATAAAAGCTCTTAGATACTCAGTATTTGTCATGTATTGACCATGCTAAGCACAGGGATTAAAATTTTTATAGATGATAAAAAAACTCAGATACGTTATAAGGAATGCTAAATGAAAGACGTTAGTTTTTATGAAATTATCATAACAAAAAATGATCAGAGAATAGTATCGGCAGATGCTGAGGTTTATGATGCACTTGGAAGTTATGCAACTAAACCCATGAATGAACTGATTGCCATAGAGGATATGGATATCTATTTGAATAACATCAAAAATTGTGATGGGAACTGGTATCCAAGTAAAATACTGGCACCTGATACCATGTATTACACATATATGAGTGCACAAAGTGTTAATGACAAATTGATCAGGCTTACTGTCGTAAATGCTCATGATCTTTTAAATTCTCATTCGATACTCATGAAGACAATAAATTCATTTAAGACTCAGCTGAGCCTTTATGAAGATGTCTTTTTTGAATACACTCCTGATCAGGATAGTGTATACGTATACAATACAGAACCTTCGGATTTTGAAACAGGCACTTATTCTCTTCAGGAATTTGAGGATGTATTACTTGCAAGAACCGATGATGATCAAAAGCATGCGGTAAGGAGCTTTATTGCCCAGGTTAAGTCAGGTGTTGGCAGAAGTAGTACGATTATAGACGGTAATATTTTAAATGACGATCCCGGTGTAACTAATACAGTGCTTAATGAATCATTTGTTTTTTATGATAAAAATACAGAAGGTGTAGTGGGTCATATACAGCTTCAAAGAGGCAAGGATTCAATTAAGGCTTCATCTATTAAGTATGATTCTCTTACCGGGCTAATAGATAAGACCGATATTATCAGAATTGCCAAGGAGAGAATTGACGATAAGGCCTTAGAGGGCACTACTCTTGCCATTGTGGATATAGATTATTTTAAGAATATAAATGACAGCTATGGTCATCAGTTTGGTGATGATGTTATCAAAAAGGTGGCTGATATAATATCCAATGAGGTTGGCAACAGCGGTGTTTCGGGAAGATTTGGCGGTGATGAGTTCTTTATTGTTCTTTATAATGCAGAATCTGAAGATTCGATCAGGTTGATATTAAGAGGAATAAAGACAAAGGTAAGAGCCACTTTTCCGGATAAAGGAATAGATAACGATAATCCTCTTTCAGTATCTATAGGAGCGGCCACATTTCCCAAGGATGCTGATAATTATGATGATTTGTTTATGGTTGCAGATCACTGCCTGTATTTGGCCAAGGAAAAGGGCAGAAACAGATATATTATATATACCATGGAAAAGCATGGCACATTAGAGGATATAAAGAAGCAACACCAGACATCCCAAAGAATAAATGAAAGAAATATTTCTTATGGAGATGTTATTGTCAAAATGTTTGATATGGCTCTTCATGGTAAAGGCAGTTCAGTGAACCGCTATATGAATGAATTTGCAGGCGCTTTTGAGCTTCAGAATGTACATTTGTATGTTGGAAGTCCTTTTAAGTATGTATGTGCTTCGGGAAGTAATGTTATAAACGATGATGAGGCTATAGATTTTATTATTAAAATATTGAACAGTGATGTAAAAGATAAATATTTTTCACTGGGAGATTTTATGGTAGTAAATCATCTTGATGCACTGCCACCTTATGCTTACGATATTAAAGATTTCCTTGTGAAGAGACATGTATACTCATTAATACTGATAAGATTTTATGACAGGGATCAAAAAGAGTGTATACTCATTATTTCCAGTGTTGGAATTAAAAACCAATGGAATCAGTCCCGATTTAAATATTACAGAGCTTTTGCAGATCTTCTGTCAATGAGCTCTCTATAATAAGGGTCAGCCTATATTGAGGAGATAAATATATTGCGTAAAAAAATACTGATAATTAACACAGGCGGAACCTTATCTGCAGTTATGAAAAGAAATGGTCTTATACCGGGACTCTCAATCTATGATATGCAAAAAGAGCTTCAGATGGTGTCCGGAGATACAGACATCGAAATAGAGGATTTTTGTTCTGTTGACAGTGCCAATATCTTCCCTGAGGATTGGAGCATGCTGGCACAGCGAATAAGCGATTGCAGAAACGATTATGACGGAATTGTTGTAATTCACGGCACTGATACTCTTGCTTATACTTCTTCTATGCTGTCATTTATGCTTAGAAATATTGGAATTCCGGTGGTGATTACCGGCTCACAGTTATCTATTACCAATCCCGTTGCTGATGCCATGGAGAATTGCAGATGTGCCATACATATGGCAGCTAGCCAGAATCCGGGGATTTTTGTTGCTTTTAACAGAAAAGTAATGCTGGGCTGCAGGGTTTCCAAGGTTAGATCACTTAGTTTTGATGCCTTTGAGAGTATTAATTATCCTAACATAGCAACTATCAGCTCTTTAGGCATGAAGATTGATTCTGCCTCAGTTCCGGAAAGAACAGGCATTTTTAAACTGACCAATGTATATTCGGATAAGGTTTGTATGATAAAGATGTTTCCCGGAATACATCGCAGTTTGATAGAATCTATTGCTGATCAGGGATATAAAGGACTTTATATAGAAGCATACGGGATCGGAGGAATGCCTTTTTTAAAACATGATTTCATAGGCACTGTGGATAAACTTATCCAAGGTGGTATGACAGTAGTTGTAGGCACTCAGTGCAGATATGAAGGCTCCAAGATGGACGTATATGAGACAGGCAAAAGAGCATTGGAAATAGGAGCACTTGAGGCTCATGATATGACAGGAGAAGCGGCTTTGACAAAGCTTATGTGGATTCTTGGTATGACTGAGGACGTTAGTGAGATAAGAGATTACTATTCCATAAATATAGCCGGTGAGATGACCTGCGCACCTTTTATCTGAAGATTTAAAATATGAATAATGATTATTATATGAGACAGCTTACACTGTCTCTTTTTTGTATAAAAAACTAATAATATAAGATAAAAAGTTCATAAACTCAAAGTTTATAATAATCTTAAAAACGTAAAATTTTTCTAATTAATTGACTAAAAACTGATATTGAAAAAACTTTTGGTTATAATAAATTATATATTGAAGATGTAATATGGGATATTTGTCAGAGGTTATGAGGAAGTATAATGAATCAAAATGAAGCAGTTAGAAAAAAAGGCAGCGAGTATGAAGATTTACATAACACTGTTATTGTAGACGATCGCTTGAAGCCTGTTAGCGTCATCATGCCAATTGTCATTATTCTTATGATAATTGCTGTGATGGGCATATATACGTTGGTTCAGAGAAAAAGTATTATTATAGATGCAGAACAGGTTACCAATCAGATGGCAGAGTATATTGCCGACAGCATATCTAATGAGATGTACTATGCCAAAAGCAGTATCAGACTGGCATCTTCTACCATTTCCCAGTCTATGACCTCGGATACCTTGGAAGACCCTGCCAGAATTATCGGTCCTATGGTGGTCAATACCCCTTTTAACGGAATTGAATATATCAGGGCAGATGGGATGAATGTTATGAATATAGGAGAACCCTTTGATGCAAGTGACAGGGTTTACTATATTGAAGGTATGAAAGGTAATACCGGAGTCTGGAATAATTATCATCCCAAGACATCGAAGGAAACTCTGATGAATTTCTATACTCCTATTATTTATCAGGGGAAAATCACCGGTGTTTTAACAGGATATATTGCTGCAACAACTCAGATCAAACCCTTATTTGAAACAACACTGTATGGGCAGGATATCTATGGACTTTTAGTTGATGAAAATAACATGGTTATTTGTTCTACAGTTGAATCGGAGTATATAAAAGATTTATCCCTTGATCTTTTTTTAAACAGGTTTAATGCAACTGATGAGCAGAAGGCAAGGGTTTTTAATGCAATAAACAATGCAACAGATGTGGCAACAACCTTTAAAGACTCCAGTGGAGCCGGGATAATATCGGCTACAACAATTCCCGGAACAGAGTGGAAGGTTGTAATTAACGTTCCCAGAACTTCTTTTAATGCAATTGTTAACAAGAATACAATAGACTCTATAATTACTATTCTCATTATCAGTTTAATTTTGATATCCTATGCGTCATTTGTACTTTTTAATAATATGAAAAGGCGTAGACAAATTGCTGATGAAAATACAAAGCTGGAAGAAGAAAATCGTGTTTTCAATGAGGAAAATAAACGTGCTTTCAAAGAAATATCAGCTATAAGAGATATTATAGCTTCAGCCAATATGGGAACCTGGCGTATAGAACTGGTTGAAGGCAAAGAGCCTTGTATGTACGTCGATGATACCATGAAATCACTTCTTGGAGTTTCGGATAAAGAGAGAACTCCTGAAGAAACCTATAATGACTGGTTTAATAATATTACCCCACAGGCAGTTCCTTCTGTGCTTGCAAGTGTTGAAAAGATGGAACAGGGTAAATTTGATGAAAACACTTATCTGTGGAATCATCCAAGCAAAGGAGAACGCTATGTAAGATGTGGTGGAACAGCACAACCTATTCCCGGAGGATATCTTCTTAGCGGATATCATTATGATGTAGATGAGACTGTCCGTGAGGATCAGGCAAAGGTCTCAATGTTAAAAGATGCTCTTAATGAAAAAAATGATTATTTTAATACATTAGGTATTATTTCAGATATTTATAACAGTCTCCATGTTATAAACCTTGTTGAAGACACAGTGGATGACTTTAGCTCAAAGGAAAAGTTCAGAGATATTCTTGATCATAAGCAGGGCGCAGGTGAAATGATTTTCAAGGTTATCAGTGCCGTTTCTACTGACGAATGCAGAGAAAGGGCTCTTGAATTTACAGACCTAGGGACCCTTGCAGATAGAATGCAAAATAAACAGTTTATATCTTCTAAATTTATCAGTAAGCGTATTGGCTGGTATCTTGCAACCTTTATAGCCATGGAAACAGATGAAAAGGGAAGGCCTACCAGAGTTATTCTAACCACTCAGAGCATCGATGAAGAGGTGAAACAGGAAGAGAAGCTTATTCATAAATCACAGACAGATGAACTTACAGGTCTTTTAAACAGACGTGCTTATGAAGAAGAGGTCTACGAACAGAATAGTGTTCCGGAGAAAGAATATTTTGTATTAATGTCTCTTGATGTTAACGGACTTAAGGTAGTGAATGATACATTGGGACATGTGGCAGGAGATGAATTACTCATAGGTGCCAGCAGAGCTATGAAGGAATGCTTTGGTTCTTATGGAAAAATATACAGAACAGGTGGTGATGAGTTTATTGCCATTCTATTCTGTGATGATGAAAAATTAAAAGAAGTACTGGCTGATTTTGATGCAACTATGGAAAGCTGGAGAGGTAAACTGGTTAATAGCCTGACTATCTCATACGGCTATGTAAGTAAAGAGGAAGAACCAAAGCTCTCCGTTAGAGATCTTGCAGCCATTGCAGATAAGAGAATGTATGAATCAAAATCAGCATACTATAGGAAAAAAGGTGTAGACAGAAGAGGACATCAGGATGCCCATAGGGCTTTGTGTGAATTGTACACCAAGATTTTGAAGATCAATATTTCCGATGATAGCTATCAGATAATAAATATGGATACGACGGGACAAGCATCAGAAAAAGATTCCCCCGAAAAGATATCATCATGGCTGTCATTATTTGGAACCAGCGGACAGGTTCATCCCGATGACCTGAAGGAATATCTTGCCAAAACAGATATTCATTTCCTAAAGAAATATTTTGCCGAAAATAATTCTTCTCTCAGAATTTTATACAGAAGAAAATATAATGAAGAGTTTAAACTTGCAATGATGGAGATAATCAGAGCAAATGATTATAGTGAAACAAATCAGAGTCTTTATCTTTATGTAAAAGAAATTGATTAGTAATAAAAAAGTATAAGGATGAATTTGTTTTAAAATCATGCTATCATGATATGTAGCCCATGAGTCAGGGTGCCAGGTTTCATGGCTCATTAATATAAAAGCTACATATTATGGAGGATTATAAAATGGCAGTAAATTCAATTGATGCAGAAGATGATCAGTTTGCATATCGTTATGATACGCAGCTTTTGATAGACAGAAGAGATGAAGATCTTGATGAAGATGCAATTGCTGAATACATAACAGAGAATTTCGAAGGCAACAGTCTTATTGCAGCAGGGGATGAAGACCTTATAAAGATTCATTTTCATACAAATGAACCTTGGAAAATTCTGGAGTATTGTAACTCCATTGGTGAAATCTACGATATTGTTGTAGAGGATATGATTCGTCAGACAGCAGGACTTAAAGGCTGATTATAATAGCCAAAGCAATAGTGATAACAAAAGGGTGATCACATACAGTGGTCACCTTTTTCTTTATACAATCTTAATACCAATCTAAAAGACTTAATGTCACCTTATCCGGCTTAAATATACAATTAGCATATAGGAAACGGGGAGGCAAGGCATATTATGTTGAAGCTAAAAAGAATAAAGGATAGCCTTACATCCTTTCAGATAATTATATTAGGATTTGTGGCAGTGATTTTACTGGGAACAATTTTGTTAATGCTACCTGTATCATCTGCAAACAGAGTTGTTACACCTTTTTGTAACGCAGGTTTCGATCTTATGGGAAGTGAAACTTAAAGGATAACTTACTAACATAGACAGTGACAAAAACGGGCACATGAGACCAAATATATCAAAGCAGGTATTGAAAAAAGGCTGCAATTAGATATAATTGAGAAAAAAGGACTTTTGAGTCCGGATTTGTCAGAGGCGAAAAATGGAAATAAAAAGGGATAAATATCTTGAAGACTTAAAAGATCGTATGCATAACGGAATGATAAAGGTTGTTACCGGAATCAGAAGAAGCGGGAAGTCGTACCTGATTTTTTCGATTTTTAAGGAGTATTTGTTAAATGAAGACGTAGATGAAGATCACATCATCGAGATGGAGTTTGACAAAAAAGAAAATGCGAAATACCGCGATCCGGATACTTTGCTGGACTTCGTAAAAGAACGGATCAAGGATAAAGAGAATCATTATGTTCTTTTGGACGAAGTTCAAATGCTTGAAGATTTTGAGGAAGTTCTTAATTCCTTACTGCATATAAAAAATCTTGATATCTATGTGACGGGAAGCAATTCGAAATTTCTGTCAAGTGATGTCCTTACAGAGTTTAGGGGACGTGGAGATGAGGTGCATGTTTATCCGCTGACCTTTCAGGAGGCAATGCAGAATTATAAAGGGGACATATATCATGGATGGGCAGAGTATGTTACGTACGGAGGCCTTCCTCTTGTTTGGGGAATGCGCACAGATCAGCAAAAGATCAAATATCTGACAGATCTTTTTGAAAAAACATATATAAGCGACATAATCGATCGCAATGGTATAGAGAAGACGGAGGAATTAGAAGCACTATTAAATGTGCTCGCTTCGGCTGTCGGCTCATT
>JAILBM010000087.1 GCA_024680925.1 Butyrivibrio sp. | reverse complement strand
CTTCATATTCGGTTTTATTGTACTTAAATGTGTTTACTGCATATTGAATTGCTACTCTGTCATCATCACCGTCTCCTGCTTCAGCTCCGCAGTCGCAGACATTCACATAATCCTTTGCGGTTACGGTATAGGTACAGGTATCGGAATAGGTCTTTTCAAGAGCAGTTGTTGAAGCAGTAATTGTAACTTCACCTGTGCTTATGCCTGTAATTTTGCCTGTGCTGTCAACCGTTGCTATATCTTCATCAGAGCTGGACCAGGAAATGGTACAGCTTTCAAATATGGACTCAGGCTCTGCTGACGCGCTAAGCTGGTATGTTTTTCCAACTTTTCCCCTTGCCTGGGAGGCAGATACTGAAAATTCTATACCGGTGGATATTACGGTACAGGGAATTTTTTCACCGGTACTTTTTAAGGTAGCATAGACTATGGTTGTTCCGTTTTTTACCCCGGTAAAGGTTGCTGTGGTATCTCCGGTACTTGTTACCTTTACTATCTTTTTGTTCTTACTGGACCATGTGATCTTTGCACTGTCTGCACTTGTTGTAGGTGTTATTGTAGGAATAATGCCTGTGGATGAGCCTGTTGCTATATACAAAGGCTCTGTATTGGCATAGCGTATTCCTATTCTGCTTCCGCTCTTATAATTTTCATATTCTGCAGAAGTTATAATTACAAAATCAAGCTCAGCCGGGTCCTTTATACAATCGCTTATAGGAACAAACTGATCTGTTGTTCCCTTCTTTGTAGTAAGAACTATACTTAAAGCCGCAGGGTAATTACTGTAGGTTGAAAGAGTTTCTGAAAACTCTGTAACAACTCCCAGCTTTGATTTGGAGTAATTTGTAATCTTAACAACACCTACATTTACTCCATAATCCGATTCTATATTTACGCTGCCTGATACATTTAAATAAGGATATGCTCCTGAGTCCTTTGTAATCTTTCTGGCTGTATAAAGATAGGCATCGGCGGTACTTGAGGATATGCTCTTAGTAACGTTAAATACACCTGTTGCATAGATTTCTGTATGGGAATTTGATTCTCCATTTCCCGCCCCTGCAACAGTTCCGTCTGAAGCAAAAACAGAACCGCTGTCAGCAGCACCTTCAAGAAGTTCCAGGTTTGCTATCTTAAGGCTTCCCTGCACATATATTTTTCCTGCATTTGTAAAGGTACCTGTTACTGAAACTGCATTGTTATAGGTCTTAGATGCATTTGTTATTGATGAAGCCTCTGTATTTCCATAAGGGTCATTTCCTGTAAGGACATTTATTATTCCGTTATTTTGAAGGTTATAAGCACTTAGAGTAGATGATGCATATTTATTTGTACTCTTGGCATATTTGTACATTTGAAGACTTTGAGCAGCACCGATAGTCAAGGTACCCACATTTTTGACAGAGCCGTATATAACAATCTGATTACTTGTTACAGTTGAAGACGCGTCACTGTTGGTAGCTGTAATAAAACCGCAGTCATCCCCAAAGGTCAATATACTTTGTTTTCCACCGCCATTTACAGTTAAGGGTGAATTAAATAAAATACTTCCTTCAATATCAAGAGTTCTCTTGTTCCCTATATTTACAGTCACAGGCTTGGGGCACTTATAAGTGTCCTTGGCAACATCAAAATTTACGTCGGCATATACTGTTTCTTTAGCTGAATTTTTGGTTTTATATACCTGAATGAGCTTTATATTTTCAAAGGTTGTTGAATCTGCAGTAAGGGATATTTTGGAATCTGTATAATAAATACTTTGAATGCTACTGCTGTCTGCACTTTTTATTACCAGATTGTTTACATATTTAGCTTTGGGCATTGTAAGCTTTGTGGGTTCGCTATCAAGAATATACGAAGACATACTATCACTGTCATAAACAGTAATAGTGTAGTCCCTGGCTGTGGCAAGGTTATTGATTTCCTTTACGGCACCTGCAAAATCTTCAACCCAGGTGGTATATTCTGCCTGGTCTTCGGTATATGTAACCTTTATATTTGAATCTGCATCAGAAGCAATAAATACTATGTTTCCGTTTACCTTAGATACATAACCTTTTTTGTAATAATTACTACCGGTGGAGGTATACCCTATTTCCCAGGGTGAGCTGTCTGTAGCTGCTGTTTCGGTTAAGGTGCATAAAGCATCAGTACTGTCTTCCGAAACTGTTATGGTATCAGGGAAATTCAGTTTACTTATACTGAAATTATTTGAGGTTTCCTTTTTGGCTGTAACTACTGCTATGCCACCTGCTGCGATGGATTCCGGCATGGTATATATACCAAAATCTCCTGAAGATGAATCCAAACCTGCCATATCAAGAAGTGCATAATAGGTCACTTTATCCTGAACATAGGAATATACACTTCCGGCAGTAAGGGCTGCACCATTTCCGTCAAGATCTCTTACATTACCTGCTATGGTTATGGTTGAAGTTACCTTTTTGATCTCAGTCTTATTTTTTACTGAAATATTAGATTTTCCATATATTGCTGAAGTACTGTCTGCATATACATTACCAAGGGTAATTTTGCCATGAACTTCCAGAGAGGTTCCACTTAACTTAAGGGTTCCTATATTTGTAACAGAACCTTCTATAACAACTACAGACAAAGAGGAATCTCTGTTATATACCGCACTGTTATTCAATCTGTCACTGTCGAGGCTAAATCCATCAATGGTTAAAACAGAAGTTTTTGCTGTTCCGTTTCCTGTTACAGAGCCAATGGCAGCACCTTGCAAAGAGCTGCTTTGAAGTCCAAGTTCAAAACCGTTTAATTTAAAGGATACTGAAGAAGAAGCTTTGAGGCTTACACCTTTTAAATAAAGATTACCTTTAAGGGTAATATTGTTCTTTATTTCCAGATATATGTTTTCTTCTTCTCCGATTCCCGTTGTGTCAGGCATCAGGGTAAGGCTTGAGACATATTTGGGAGAGCTTATGTTGGAAGCATTTTTACCATTAACATATATGAGATAATTTCCTTCACTGTCCGCAGTATCCTCTAAAGAAGGAGCATAGGTTATATAATAATCCTCTGATGAATCCTTAAGCTTTTCTATAGCTGTAAAAGCCTCTGATATAGTATCATGCTGGCTGATTATATTTCCCGAGGCTGTGCCGTCTTTGTACAATTTTACAGGTTGGTCTGTAGACATAAGAGTTATGGCAGTTGCTATAATCTGATTATCCTGCCGGATTATTTCAAGATCATTTTCGGGGAGAAGGGTTATTTTTTCCGTAGGGAAGCTATCTGAATATGTATAAAATAACAGAGTTCCATCCTCCACTTCGGCATAGGAACAATCTTCTTCATTGTAAATAGAAAAAGCAAAGTCTCCTAAACAGAGCTCTTTATCTGTGGTAATTGTGAGTTTGGCACTACTTTGCCTGTGTATATGGTTATAAACGGAATAGTCATTTTGAAGGATAGTTGTATTTTCAAAGCTGGCTTCTTTAGAAATCCACATATCTCCAAATACGATATTTCCATCCCTTTGAAGAATTTTTTCTGCTTCAATTTTTCCTGAAGCTGTTCCATATTCGCTTTGCACAATACCCGAATAATCATACAGAGTCACTGTACCGGCATCTTTAATAAGGCCTTTATTTATTATTCCGCCGTGGGAACCGTTTATGACAGCTATATCTGTAAGGCTTACTCCGGGTTCTATATTAAGGCATGACTCATCTGCAATAGTAATGCTTCCCTCTTTTTCCGGGGAGTTATCACAAATATTAAAATCACCTTCAAGGCTTACATTATCAGAAAACGTAAGCTCATATCCGTTTAAATCAAGGGAAATACTGCAATCAGAAACAGAAATATCAGAATCGATTGTATAGTCTGATTGCATCACAATAAGATAGCCTTTATCATTTTCAAGGCTCATGGCTTCGAGGTCTTCAAAATATCCAAGACTGTTATTTTCGGAATGAGGATATGTTACTACTCCTCCGGAACTTCCTAAGTCTATCTCTTCCTGCAAAGAAATATCCGTGGACTCTTTTAAATATTCAATTTCTCCCGAGGATGTACCATTTAAATAAACCGATGGGGTATAGATTGATTCTGCCTCGGCTGCAACTGCTGTATCAGCAGGAATTGATCCTATTAAAAAAGCAAAAGCTAAAAAAGCCGAAAAAATTTTTCTTTTCATGTAATTACTCCCTCAGGTATTCTAAAATTAACTACAAATTAATATCGGCTTTTTCCGTAA
Organism: Butyrivibrio sp.; assembly: GCA_024680925.1. Taxonomy (GTDB): domain Bacteria; phylum Bacillota; class Clostridia; order Lachnospirales; family Lachnospiraceae; genus Butyrivibrio. The sequence goes on along the minus strand of JAILBM010000087.1, from coordinate 15,210 downwards.
TTTTTTTTAGCTTTTAATTCCTCATATAAAATACAGTAATTCTCGTATCTGACCTTTGCTATATCTCCTCTTTCAACTGCTTCCTTAATACCGCAGACAGGCTCACTTATATGGGAACATCCTCCGAATTTACATTCCGGCTCATACCGGGCAAACTCCGTATAGTAGCTTTGAAGTGTTTCCGTAGTAACGTCCCTCATTTCCAGTGAAGTAAATCCCGGAGTATCCATAACAAAGGTATGGTTTTCTTTATCAGAAAGTGCCGGAACAAAGAACAGCTCCGAATGCCTTGTGGTATTTTTTCCTCTGTCTATCTTACGGCTAAGCTCTCCTGTTTCTCTCTGGCCCTCAGGGTGAAGAAGATTTAAAAGAGAAGATTTACCGACTCCGCTTGGTCCTGCCACAACGGTGGTCTTTCCCTTAAGAACACATTTAAGTTCATCTATTCCGTTTTCTGTTGCCACGCTTATGAACATAACTCTGTAGCCGCATTTTTCATAGGCATCTGAGAGCTCCTGCTGCTCTTTTCTGGTGGCAATATCCTGCTTATTAAAACAGATAACCACGGGAAGCTTTTGCTGCTGCATCATTATAAGGAATCTGTCCAGGAGATTATAGCTTGGGTTTGGTTTAACTATGGCAAACAGTATTACAGCCTGATCAACATTGGCAACCGGAGGTCTTAAAAGCTGATTTTTCCTTGGTAAAACTTCAGTAACATTACCCTTGAAGTTTTCTTCATCAATAACATCTATAATTACGTCATCCCCAACAAGCGGTTTAATTCCAAGACTTCTGAAAACTCCCTTGGCTTTACATTCATAAATATTCCCATCAGCTGTATCAACGTAATAAAAACCTGATATGCCCTTTACTATTTTTCCCTGCATTAAATAACTCCCTTATATAGAAATGAGGAGGCATCTCTGCCTCCCCTGAATTATTCCTGTGTAAATGTGACTGCTCTTGTAACGGTATATTCCTGGGTTCCTCCGCCAACAGTATTACCTGATTCATCAACTGTAGAAGGAAGGGTGGCCGTATATGTGAAAGTCAAAACACCTGTTGAGGATGTAAGACCTGTTCGCTCAATTCCTGTAATCGGGAATGAAGCTGTTGTTGTATCCAGCAGTGTTGTTCCGTCTGCTGTAACCAGTGTTACATGAACTGATAATCCATCTGTGTAATTTTCGCCCTCAGTAGGAGCTGAAATATCACCTGTATATTTATAGGATACCGTTGAAGTTCCTGTACTTACTTCCATATTGATAACAGTACCTTTTTCTACTACAACACCTGAAGCTATGCTCTGAGCACAGATAAGACCAAGTAAAGATGTATCATCATTGGTAGTATCTATAACTTCTCCCGGAGTAAGTCCTGCTTCAATAAGCATAAGACAGGCCTCCTCTGAATCACGACCTATTACATTTGGAACTGTAGCTGTATTATCCTCGACAGACGCAGCTGTCTGAGATGAAGCCGTATCTGTTGTTGATGTTGCATTGGAACCATTACTTACATAAACTGTAATGGCTGTACCGCTTTTGGCAGAGGTTCCACCCTCAGGGCTCATGGATTCAACTATTCCCGAAGCTGATGTATTCTTATCGGAAGTAGCCTTGGCAACTGTAAAGCCCTTGGCCTGAAGATTTGAAACTGCTTCTGCGTAGGTCTGACCTACAACATCGGGAATTATAATCCCGGAAGTATCATCAGTTGTTACCGTAACAGAACTTCCAGAGGAACTGGCATTACTTGATGCTTCGGAATCTGCAAACTCAAATATTCCAAGGTACTTGCCCACCAGCATGATAACAATGGCTCCCACAAGAATTGCTGCAAGTATGGCTACAGCTACTGTTATCTTGTCAATCTTGGAATCATAGCCGTCATCCTCATCTTCATCATCATACTTATCATCATAATCTCTGTCATAACGATCTGAGCGGGAACGTCTTCTTTCGTTTCGATCATCTCTATCATCATTATCGTAATCATCATCATAATCTCTTGATGAACGATATTTTTCTTCTCTGGCTTCCTTAATTACGTCCTTATTTAGTCGCATCTGCTCAGTATTTGACATTTTACCTGTACTGCCTAAGCGTATATCCTCCTGTTCCTGCTCCGATGCAACTCGTGTGGCTCCTTCTTCATCAGGATCGATAAGTGAAACAAAATCCTCATCCGGAGTTATAAGAGAACGTTTTAAATCTGTAATCAGTTCAGCCGCACTCTGATATCTTCTGTCCGGACTCTTCTGACAACATTTAAGAACTATTTTTTCCACACTGACAGGTATATCTTCATTATAGATTTTAGGTGTCTGAAGATCTTCCTGTATATGTTTAATGGCTATTGCTACTGTGGTATCACCGTTAAAAGGTACTCTTCCTGTGAGCATCTCATAAAGAGTAATACCCAGAGAATAAATATCGCTTTTGGCATCGCTGTAGCCACCCCTTGCCTGTTCAGGAGATGTATAATGTACAGAACCCATAACATTTGAAGTAATGGTGTTGCTTGTAGCAGCCTTGGCAATTCCAAAATCAGTAACCTTAACCTTACCTTCTTTAGAAATAATAATATTCTGAGGCTTGATATCTCTGTGAATAATATTGTTGTTATGGGCAGCCTCTAAGCCCATGGCAACCTGTATAGCTATACTTACAGCTTCTTTTACCGTAAGTCTTGATTTCTTCTCAATATATTTTTTGAGGGTTATTCCCTCTACAAGTTCCATTACAATATAGTAAATACCGTTCTCGTCCCCTACGTCGTAAACATTTACTATATTTGGATGCATCAGTCCTGCTGCAGCCTGGGCTTCAACTCTGAATTTCGATACAAAATTATCGTTTTCACTGAATTCCTGTTTTAATATCTTAACTGCAACATATCTGTTTAATTTATGATCCTTTGCTTTATATACATCGGACATACCACCTGTGCCAATCTTCTCAAGCACTTCATAGCGGTCTCCTATGACCATACCTAATTTAATCATTAATTCCTCCAGTTGTGGATGTGTTGTCTGCGAACGGATCTATCAAAATAACTGCAATATTATCCTTACCCCCATTATTGTTCGCACACTCAACCAATTTTTGCGCTTTTTCAACGATATCTCTCTGTCCGTCAACTATCTGGTGAATCTCCTGATCCTCCAGCATATTTGTAAGCCCGTCAGAGCACATAAGTACCATATCACCTACTTTAAGCTCAACCTCAAAGAAATCTACATCGACTGTATCGAGAGCACCTATAGCCCTTGTGATAATATTTTTATCAAGACTACAACGGGCTGTCTCCCGATCAATACCACCCATTCTGACCATCTCTTCCACAAGAGAATGATCACGAGTAATCTGAGTGATTTTGTCATTTATAACATATAATCTGCTGTCACCAACATTAGCAACCTGCAAAAAACGTCCTATGAAGGTAGCAACAACAACTGTTGTTCCCATTCCATAAAGACTGGTATCCTCGGCAGCCTTTTCACGAAGCTTTGTATTAGCTACTTTAATGGCATGCTCAAGTATTTTCACCGAATTATGTTCAAAAGAATTCTCGATTTCAGAAACAATCGTTTCAACCGTAAAACGTGATGCATAGTCACCTGCATTGTGACCGCCCATTCCATCAGCAACAATAAAAACATTGGAAAGATTTCCAATTTTTTCTTCTGATGAAAAGACATAATCCTGATTCAGTTTTCTTTTTTTTCCAATGTCAGTAATGGAAAATGTCTTAAGCAACGTTTTTACGCCTCCTATAACAATCCTGCTCTGCACCTATGTGCAAAGAAAAAGACAGGAACTAATCTCCGTACGAAACGTATTATCCTACTCCTGTCTATTATCTTGAACATTATAGCACAATTTCACAAATGTGAGAAGTACATAGATTTATGTACGTCAATTACAGAAATCCGCATTTACTGCGGGTTTCGTATGAAAGTGATTCAAGAGGAAAACAAGCCCTGCAGCGAAGCTGCTTTTAAATGGCTTGTTTTCAGGATTTTTGACATGTAATGGCAAAAATCCATAGATTTATGTCATTCCATGTCAAAAGAATACATACTTTAGCTACTTATGTTTACAATATTTACTCATGTAAATGTCTTCTTCTAAGCTGTCCGCAGGCACCGTCAATATCCCTGCCCATCTCTCTTCGTATTGTGGCATTTATATGATTTTTTTCAAGCTTATTCTTAAAGGCTATAACTCTTGAACGCTCTGTTTCAATATAAGAACGCTCTTTTATTGGATTTACCGGAATGAGATTGACTATGGCATTCATTCCGCTAAGAAGCTGTGACAACTCCAAAGCATCCTCATCAGTATCGTTAACTCCACCCACAAGGGAATATTCAAAGGTAAGCTGTCTGCCTGTCTTGTCAAAATAGTACCTGCAAGCATCAAGTACCTCACTAAGAGAATAGGTATTGGCAATAGGCATAAGCTCTTTTCTTTTTTCATTATTGGAGGCATGAAGAGAAATTGCCAGATTGATCTGCAAATGCTCATCTGCCAGTCTTTTCATATTTGGTACAATTCCACAGGTTGAAATTGTAATATTTCGCTGACTTAAATTAAGCCCTTTATCGTCTGATAAAAGTCTTACAAAGGTAAGTACATTATCATAATTGTCCATAGGCTCTCCGCTTCCCATAACTACCACATGAGAGACTCTTTCTCCGGACAATCTTGTAATAGCATATATCTGGTCAAGCATTTCAGAAGGAAGAAGCCCTCTTTCAAGGCCATCCAGAGTAGATGCACAGAATCTGCACCCCATTCTGCAGCCTACCTGAGAAGAAATACATACACTATTTCCGAATTTGTACTTCATAAGTACGCTTTCAATGACATTACCATCATAAAGTCCAAAAAGGAATTTCTGAGTACCGTCTATTTTAGATTCCTGAACCATAACCTTATTAACAACGGTAAAGGAAAAGTGCTCTTTACACTTTTCCTTTAAAGATTTTGGTATATTGGTCATTTCATCATAATCTCTTGCAAGCTTTTTGTGCATCCACTCATATAACTGTTTTGCACGAAAAGCGGGCTCACCCATAGCTTTAATTTCTTCTGTAAGCTCTTCAAGGGTAAGAGATTTAATATCAACTAAATTATCTTTTGTATTTATTACCATATTTAATCCTGTAAATTCAAAAACTTATTCCCTGACAAATTTCGAAATAAAGAAGCCATCTGTTCCGAACTGTCCCGGCAAAAGTTGTACATATCCATCAACCAAAGTAGGAATATGTTTAAGCTGTTCCGGAACATTAGGCGTAATATCCACAGGAGACATATGAAGATTGTTCTCTATCCACTTGACCATCTCTTCATTTTCTCCCTTATTTACTGTACATGTACTATACACTAAGATTCCGCCAGGCTTAACATAAGTCCAGACTGTTTTTAGTATCTTTTTCTGAGTCTCCTGAAGGCTCTTCAGATCACCGGGTTTTAAATTATACTTAATATCCGGCTTTCTTCCGATTATCCCAAGTCCGGAACAGGGAAGGTCGCAATATAATACATCTACATTGCCTACCATTTTTTCATCAAAAACTGTAGCATCAAACTGCTCAACCACAACATTTTCAGCCTTCATTCTACGAACATTTTCACTTATACGTTTACATTTATTCATAGAAATATCTCTGGCATAAACCTTACCTGTATTTTCCATTTTAGCTGCGGCATGAAGTGCTTTTCCTCCGGGAGCCGCGCATACATCCAGAATAATCTGGTCATGCTGTATATCAGCAACTTCAGTAACAAGCATAGAGCTTGGATCCTGAACTATCCAATGTCCTTCCTTAAATCCCGGAAGATATCTTATATTATCTGTTCCCACAAGAGAATAGGCATAAGATAACAAAGAATTCTCGGAAATCTTTATGGTTCCGTCATTTGCTTTGGAAAGCTCTTCAATAAGCTCTACAGACTCCTGTAAGCTCATTCTCTCATCTATTCTTATATAGGTTGGACGTGGTTTATAGAAAAACTTCAGCATTTTCTCAGTTTTCTCATATCCATAATCTTCAAGCCACATCTTACAAATCCATAGAGGCATGGAATACATAATGGAAAGATAATAACTCTCTCCGCCTTCTCCACTTTTGTCAGGCCACTCTATCTCCGCTTTGCTACGGGCAATATTTCTCAGTACTGCATTTACAAATCCCTTAAGATCTGCAAATCTGAATTTATGACACAGATTAACGGCTTCGTTTACTGCAGCCGAATCCGGAACACCCTTCATAAACATGATCTGATATGTGCTCATGCGAAGAAGAGCTCTTATAAAAGGCTCCATCTTTTCTGTCTTGGTATTAGAATAAAGATTAATGATATAGTCCAACTGAATAAAGCGCTCCAAAGTTCCCTCAGCAGTTCTTTTTATGAAGGCCTTTTGCTGAGTATCAAGATAATCATACTGATCCAGTGTATTTTTTATAATAAACTGCTGATGACTCTTACTTTTCTCAACTTCCATTATTATCTTGACTATCACTTCTCTTAAATTAACAACCTGTTCGCCCACATCAGTCTCCTATTTTCAAATAAACTAAATTTTATTCCAGTTTACTTCCTTCTTCCAGCTTATAGCCAAGCAAAAAATCCTTAACAGGCATTCTCTTTTTGCCTTCAAGCTGAACCTCTGTAACCACCAGTTTTCCTCTGCCGGTATTAACTTCAAAATAGTCCTTATCAACATGGCTTATAATTCCAGGTGTACCTGTCTTGGTACTCTCTGTAGCCCATGCTTTCCATATTTTAAGAGTCTTTCCTTCAATTCTTGAAAAGGAGCTCGGCCATGGATTAAGGCCTCTTACAAGATTTGAAATATCCAAGGCTGCCATGTTCCAATTAATATGGCCCATTTCCTTTGTTATCTTTCCGCATTTTGTACTAAGCTCTTCATCCTGTTTTACAGGTATAAGAGTGCCTGCCTCAATAAGAGGAAGGGCTTCTACAATAAGCTCTGCTCCAAGAATACTTAATTTATCAAAAAGACTTCCACCGGTCTCTTCTTCACTTATCTCAATCTTCTTCTGAAGAAGAATGTCTCCTGTATCCATTCCTGCATTCATCTGCATAATGGTCACTCCGGTATATTTTTCTCCGTCTATAATCGCCTGCTGAATAGGTGCTGCTCCTCTGTACTTAGGAAGAAGAGAGGCATGTATATTAACACAGCCAAACTTCGGAATATCCAGTACTTCCTGAGGAAGAATCTGGCCAAAGGCGGCAACTACGTAAATATCAGCATCAAGACTCTTCATATAGTTTACAGCCTCAGGATCTCTTATCTTAAGCGGCTGATAAACCTCAAGTCCATGCTCAAGAGCACAGGCTTTAACAGGGGATACCTGTATATCCTTACCTCTTCCCTTAGGCTTATCCGGCTGAGTTACAACCTTTACAATTGTATGTCCGGCCTTTATAAGTGCTTCGAGAGCTCCTACAGAAAAGTCAGGTGTGCCCATATATACTATTTTCATTATTCTTCTTCCTCATTTTCTGCCATAAGTTCTTCATTATCTATAAGATCACCTTCGACCTTTTCTACATACATATGTCCATCAAGATGATCCAGCTCATGACAAATAGCACGGGCTAAAAGCTCTGTGCCTTCAAGGATAAATTCCTGCATATTTATATCGTATGCCTTAACCTTGGCATAATTAGGTCTTGTTACTATTCCTGACTTTCCCGGGATACTAAGGCATCCTTCATAGCCTGTCTGTTCGCCGCTGGTCTCAAGAATTACAGGATTAATAAGAATATGTGGATCATCACCTGTTGTATCGATTACCACGATTCTCTTAAGTACTCCAACCTGAGGTGCTGCAAGTCCCACACCATTAGCCTCGTACATAGTCTCAAGCATATCATCTATAAGTTCCTTTATTCTTGGTGTTACTTCCTTAACCTCCTTGCAATGTGCTGCAAGAACTTCATCACCATATTCTCTTATTGTTCTTATTGCCATTTTAAATCCCTTTCTGAAAAAACACTGTTATCAAAAACTATCACTGACTTTATACTAATTAAAACCCATTTACAGGGTCAAAGTCAAATTGCACTGTCAGCCCTGTCATTCTACCATCATTTGTCATTTTTTCAAGCCATAGATCAATCTTTTCTCTTATTCCTATAAGACCTTCATAATCTTTCATCTTGATATATATAGCCATGCGGTATTCATCCTTTATCCTGGATATTGCTGCAGCTGCCGGACCTATAACCACTGCATCCTTAACCTTCATTCTCTCTATTAAAGCTCTTAAATAGTTGGCAAAGGCTATACCGTTATCTTCGCTTCTTGCCCAGATCTGTATTGCCATCATATGAGCCATAGGCGGATACATAAGTAATTTTCTGTAAGCAATTTCCTCATTATAAAAAGCTATGTAATCCTGTTTTGCTGCAGTTTGGATACTGTAATGCTCTGGCTGATAGGTCTGAATAATTACACTGCCTTCCTTCTCTCCACGTCCTGCTCTTCCCGCTGCCTGAGTAAGAAGCTGGAAGGTTCTCTCCCCTGCTCTGTAATCGCTGGCGTAAAGTGACATATCTGCGGCAAGGATTCCCACAAGGGTAACATTTGGAAAGTCATGCCCCTTGACTATCATCTGGGTTCCCACAAGGACATCTGCCTGCATATTAGCAAAAGCAGATAGGATTTCTTCATAACTGTGCTTTGTCTTTGTAGTATCGGCATCCATTCTCAGAACTTTAGCCTGTGGAAACAGTTTATATACTTCATTTTCAATTTGCTCAGTTCCCGCTCTAAAGGCCGAAACATATTTAGAGCCGCATTTGGGGCAAATCTTTGTAACACTCTGTTCATACCCGCAGTAGTGACAAACGAGCTTTCCGCCCCTATGCTCTGAAAGAGGCACATCACAGTGAGGACATTTAAATACATAGCCGCAGCTTCTGCAGGATACAAAACCTGCCAGTCCTCTTCTGTTTATAAAAAGCATTATCTGCTCATGCTTTTGTAGTCTGTCTTCTATTTTTTCCTGAAGAGATCTGCTAAAAATGGATCTGTTACCACTTTTTAATTCATCCCGGAGATCAACTACTTCCACATTAGGAAGTGTTCCGCCGGTAAGTCTTCTGTTCAGTTTAAAAAGCTGGTATTCTCCGGTCTGTGCCTTATAATAAGACTCAAGAGATGGTGTGGCACTTCCAAGTACTACACTTGCACCTTCAGGTACCATTTTCGCAAGGGCTATGGCTACTTCTCTGGCATGGTACTTGGGCATGGTCTCACTTTTATAGGAGGTTTCATGCTCCTCATCCATAATAATCACCCCAATATTTGGAAAAGGGGTAAAAAGAGCTGAACGGGGTCCTATTATAACATCTATTTCTCCATTCTTGGCTCTTTGCATCTGATCATATTTCTCAGATACCGATAAAGTAGAATTCATTACAGATACTCTGTCTCCAAAATGTCTGTAAAATCTTTTTAAAGTCTGATAGGTAAGCGCAATTTCCGGAATAAGTACTATTGCCTGCTTTTTCTTTTTTATTATTTCCTTAATTATGGAAATATAAACCTCTGTCTTACCACTACCTGTAATTCCATGAATAAGGTAAACATCCCTTTTTCCCTCATCATAATCTGAAATCACAGTATCAACAATAGCCTGCTGCTCTATACTGAGTTTCTTATCACTGTCTTCGTCTTTTTTTATACTTACGGGATTTCTGTAAACACTTTCCGTTTCTATATTTATAATGCCTTTATCTGACATCGCTTTTATAGTCTGGGAGGCAACATTAAGCTTTCCTGTAACTATTTCGTACTGAATACGTTCCTCGGGATCTTCCAAAAGTTCTTTTAAAAGTCTCTCTCTGGCATAGTATTTTTTGCGTATGCATTCGTAGTAATACTCGGTAGCCTCTCTTACAGGCATCTTAAGAGATATGTACTTATACTGCAAAGCCTTCTGTTTTTTATTGGCAGGCAAAACAGTTTTAAGTGCAGCTATCATTGTTGATCCATAATGCTGCCTTATCCATGCCGCAAGCCGTATGGACATCTCCTGTGCAGGATTTATATCCAAAGCTATTGCTGCAATGGCTTTTATTCTATCCCTGTCATACTCAGCTTTATCCGTAAGTTCTATAACAAAGCCTTTTCTAAGGGTATTACCCTTTCCAAAGGGTACCTCCACACAGCTTCCTACGGAAACCTTATCCCTAAGCTCCTGTGGCACAAGATACTGAAAGGGTCTGTCTACCTTTTCATGTGATATATCTATTATTATGTTAGCATAAAGAGCATTTTCCGGGCATCCGATCATGCTTTTTGTGAATTCTCCTCTAATATCTCCTGAATAAGCTCGCGCTCATCCATGTGATGCTTTACACCTTTGATTTCCTGATAATCTTCATGGCCTTTACCGGCAAGAACAATGATGTCTCCCTTTTCGCCATGATCAATGGCATATCTTATAGCTTCTTTTCTGTCTTCAATCTTTATATAAGTGCCATCGGTTTTCTTAATTCCGGTTTCTATGTCATTTATTATATCCATAGGTTCTTCAAATCTTGGATTGTCTGAGGTGATAATTGTAAAATCAGCCAGACGTCCGCTTACTTCACCCATTTCAAAGCGGCGGAGCTTACTTCTGTTTCCACCACATCCAAATACACAGATAAGGCGATTTGGATGATAATCCTTCAAGGTTGAAAGAAGGCTTTTAAGTGCCATGGCATTGTGAGCATAGTCAATCATAAGTGTAAAATCATCGGAAACCTTTACCATCTCAATTCTGCCTTTAACCTTGGCACCTTTAAGGGCACAGGCAATCTGCTCAGGTGTACAGTCAAAATGTCTTGCAACAGCAATGGCACAAAGGGCATTGTATACACTGAATTTACCGGGATTTGTTATCTCGGCATGCATATTGATAAGTCCGTCTGTGTCAAAAAATACTCCAAGCTGACCCGGTTTATGAATATAAGCAAGATTGATTGCTCTTATATCTGCACCTTCATTAAAACCGTAGGTTTCAAGTTCACAGGTATGTCCTTCAAGAACATCCTCGGTATGTATATCATCCGCATTGGCAATACCAACACGGCACTGTTTAAATAAAAGTCCCTTGCAATGCATATACTCGTCAAAGTCTTTATGCTCGTTAGGACCGATGTGATCCGGCTCAATATTTGTGAATATACCTATATCAAAAATAAATCCCTGGCTTCTGTGAAGCATAAGTCCCTGGGAAGAAACCTCCATAACAACACTATCACAGCCTGCATCAACCATTTTTCTCATATATCTTTGAAGATCCATGGATTCGGGTGTGGTGTTTTCAGAATGGATATGCTCATCACCGATAATAACTTCAATTGTTCCTATAAGACCTACCTTATGTCCTGCATTTTCAAGCATACTTCTTATAAGATATGTAGTTGTTGTCTTACCCTTTGTTCCTGTTATACCAATTGTTTTAAGCTTATCTGCAGGATAATCATAATAAGCTGCAGAAATAAATGCCATAGCATATCTTGTGCTTTCAACTCTTATTACTGCCATATCACAGTCTTTTGGAAGCTCTACGTCCTTCTCAACAACAATTGCGGCTGCCTTTTTTTCTGCTGCAGAAGCTGCAAATTCATGCCCGTCAAAGTTAGCACCCTTTATACATATAAAAAGACAATTTTCTGATATTTTTCTGGAATCATTAACTACTTCTGATATTTCTGTTCCGGAGATATCACAATTTTGTGATGAACCTCCTTTTGTTGCTTTATATTCAATCTTTTCCAATAATTTTTCAAGTTTCATATTTTCATCCTCCAGATATATTCTATGATTTTTGGACACTGATTTCCAGTTCTAAGTTTCTTCACCTTTTAATCACAATTTAGACACATTTGTATATTATATTACTTTTCAGATAGTGATAACAAACTATCTCCCCCTCATAAGAAAACCGCAGGACACTCGCAGACGCGAGTGTTTTTGTGGTTTTATATACTTTTTTATTGATAATCCTGCATTATTATCTGCAAACTTTCCCTTCCCTGATAAGCATTTATATCCGGATAATACATAGCTTTCACCGTAATATCACTTTTAAGTGTACCGTCATATAATCTGTCTACAGTTTCATTTCCATATCTTTTTTTCAAAAATTCATGCCATTTTTCCATATCTCCAAAGTACATCATATCATATCTAAGTCCTTCATCATCGCATATTCTGTACTTGGCACAATTTCTGTTTTTACCCATTATTCTGCCACTCATGATATGAATATTTCTTGCAGCGAAGCTGGGTTTGGGATTTCCGTTTCCAAAGGGTTCCAAAACAGAGAATTCCTTTACCAGACCAATAGATGCATATTTTAACGGCATTTCCATATCTATATGTTCTACAGGATCAAAATCATCCTCTTGAAGCTTACTGTTTTCATTCAGTCTTCTTCTGAGTTCATCGATATTTTCCTTTGGTAATGAAAGACCTGCAGCCATTTTATGTCCACCAAATTTAGTAAACAAATCCTTGCAGGCACTAAGCTCCTCGTACATGTCATAGCTTTCTATGGATCTGCCGGAGCCCTTTACACCCTCTTTGGCATCTGTAAGAACTATAGTTGGTCTTACATATTTTTCCTTTATCTTACCTGCAATTATACCTGCAATTGATTCATGACACTCCGGCAGATATATTACCAGAACATCGGGAATATTTTCTCCATAGTCATTCACAACAGCTGAAGCTCTGTCAACTCCCATCTGAGTCATATCTTTTCTGCTATCATTTAAGGCCTTTAAATCCGCAGCCATTTTAGCAGCTTCTATTCTATCCTCTGTACATAAAAGCTTTAATCCACGCATGGCAGAATCAAGTCTTCCTGTAGCATTAAGGCAAGGTCCCAGAACGAAGCCAAAATGATAACAGGATATTTCCTTATCATCCAGACCATTGGCATGAATTAAGGCTTTTAGACCTGTATTTCTACAGGTTTTTATCTGCTTAAGCGCTTCTCTTACAATTATTCTGTTTTCGTCCACAAGCTCCATTACGTCACAAACAGTGGCAAAGCCTGCAAATACTATAAGCTCTTTGAAAAGCTCTTTTGAAGGAACAGTTGTGTCTATTTCCATGATTTCAAATAAAACTTCCAGAAATTTATATGCTACGACCGCTCCGCAAATCTCCGCAAAAGGATATGCAGACCCTTTTCTCTTAGGATCCACAACTGCATCTGCCTTGGGCAATATTTCTTCCCTTACATCATTATCTTTAATTTCAAAGGGAACCTCATGATGATCTGTAATAACTACAGTCATTCCTTTAGACTTGGCATATTCCACCTGACTCGAGGCTGCTATACCGTTATCACAGGTGATTATGGTATCAATTCCGTCTTTGATTGCCTCATCGATGAGATTATTATTAAGACCATATCCATCCCTTATTCTATCGGGAAGAACACAGTCAACATCTGCTCCGGCAAACTGAAGCCCTGCCAGTAAAATGTAAGATGAGCATATGCCATCTACATCATAATCACCCATAATACGAATCCTGGCACCGGCGGCAATTCTCTTTTGCATAACCAAAGCTGCAAGGTCCATGTCAGTCATTAAATGACCATCATGTAATCCTTTCATATTGCCCTTGAGAAAAACTTCTATCTCATCATCTCCTATTATATCCCTGTTTCTAATAAGCCTGGCTGTAATTGGACTTATACCAAACTTTTCCGATATATGATAAAAATCCGCCTTTTTGGCCATAACCATCCATTTTGACATATACTCTCTCCAAAACAAAACCTATATGTAATTATATACCTAAATAAAGGCAATAATAAAGGGCCGCATATAAAAATGCAGCCCTTGAAAAATCAATAAATCAAACTTTTATCAGCCTTTTTTACTGCCAAAATGATTCTTGAAGTCAAACCATAATGGTGAAGCAATAAAGATTGAAGAATATGTACCGCAAAGGACACCAACCATAAGTGGAAGTGCAAATGCTCTGATATCTGTTACACCAAAGATAAACAATGACAATACCATGAAGAATGTTGTTGCTGATGTAAACAAGCTTCGTGTAAGTGTCTGTGATACAGACTGGTTAACAAGCTCTGCTCTGTCAGCTCTCTTCTCATGAGCATCTCTGTTTTCTCTGATACGATCGAAGGTAACGATTGTATCGTTGATAGAGTAACCGATAATTGTAAGTACTACTGCAATAAATGTACTTCCTACTGATAATCTGATAAGTGCATAGCTTGTAACTATAACAAGTGCATCATGAGCAAGAGCAACAATAGCACTTGCACCAAGTGTAATATCTCTGAATCTTATCCAGATATATAACAGAATGAATAAAAGAGCAATTGTAAGAGCCTTAATAGCATCTGCTCTCATCTCACTACTGATTGTTGAGCTGATTGTCTCAGCTGCAACTGCTGCTTCATCAATGCCATAATCTGCAATAAGCATATCTTCCATAGCTGAACGCTGTTCAACACTAAGTGTAGTTGTCTTAAAGATTACTTCGTTAGTACCTGTTACTGTCTGTACCTGTACTTCACTTACTCCTGTAACCTCTTCGATCTTTGGAACAACTTCTGCATCAAGCTCTGCTGCTGTCCACTCTCTGTCAAAGGTTACTGTTGTAGATGTACCACCAACGAAATCAAGACTGTAGTTAAATGCACCCTTACCGACACCTGCATTAACTGCCATTGTAACTATACCAACTACTATTACCAATGCAGAAATAGCATAGAAGATTTTTCTCTTACCGATAAAGTCAATTACCTTAACAGGCTTAGCCTTTCCGTAAAGCTTCGGATTCTTAAGTCCAAGTCCGAAAAGAACCTGTGAAATAATTCTTGTAATAACAAGGGCTGTAAACATTGATACAACAGTACCAAGCATCAATGTGCTACCAAATCCCTTAATGGAACCTGTACCAAGCCAGAACAGGAAAAGTGCAACAACAAAGGTTGTAAAGTTACCATCAAAAATAGCTGAGAAAGCTTTCTTGTAACCATTCTTAATAGAATGCTCAACTTCATTTCCTGAAGCAATTTCTTCCTTGATTCTTGCAAATACAAGAACGTTGGCATCAACGGCCATACCAATTGAAAGAATGATACCTGCTATACCCGGAAGGGTTAATGTCATT
>JAILBM010000430.1 GCA_024680925.1 Butyrivibrio sp. | reverse complement strand
TTTCAGTTAAGAAATGTAACCTGCTTGTCATAATCGTAGGTGTGTGGCTCTTTGGTCACTGCCTTATGTCCGACAGCTATGGCTATTTCAAATTCATAATTTTCCGGGAATGCAAGTTTTTCCTCGAAGTATTTTCTTTTTTCACCATGAAGGGTATCGTAAATGCAGCCTATTATCAGATTGCCAAGGCCCATTTCTTCTGAGGCAAGAGCTATGTTCTCAACTGCAATTCCGGAATCTACCTTACTCCATTTATAATCGGCATCAGCGCTGATAATAATGAGAGTCGGAGCTTCATAATAAAAATTATGCTCAACGTGGTCAAGATTTCTTAAGGCATTTTTTTCAGCTTCGATTTCAGCAAGGATTGGAGCATCGCCCTTAAGAACTGTAAAATGCAGCTCCTGCTTATTGGCACCTGTGGGAGCCTGAAGACCTGCATGTATAAGTTTGTTTATTTCGTCCTCGGTAAGAGCCGTAGCTGCATATCCTCTGGTGGAACTTCTTTTTGCAATGGTTTCTAATACTGTTGCCATATCTTTTTCCTCCGAAATTTATCATAAAATCAATATAGCTATAAGTATAGCATAGCAATTTGTATATATGGAGATTTATGAATAAAATTGTGATTAAAAATACTATAAATACAATTAATCACGAGATAGTTGATGTAATTCTTGAATATTACTTATAGGTAAATGATATGAAGTTTTATATATTTGTCCCTGATAATTATAAAAAAAAATAACGAAACAATGGAGTTATAAATGAATTATAAAGAATGTATTACGAATTTATTTTAACCTTTTTTTTAGTAACAGACCCCCGAATTACTTACTTATAACAAAACCAAAACTATTAGTTATTGGTATTAAGATTTAAGGAGGGCGAGATTTATGTTAAACAAAAAAATGTTATCTATTGGGTTAGCTTCTATTATGGTATCAAGTACACCACTTACTGTATTTGCGGCACCGGGTGGAAATGGTGCTCCCGGTGGTGGATTCGGAGGACAACCACCTATGGAGATTAACAGAGAAAATGGAGAAGGTCCACAGGAAGCTCCACCGGAAATGGGTGAAGCGCCGGAAGAAGGTACAGAAATGGGCGAGCCACCGGTGGCACCGGAAATGGGTGAAGCACCGGAAGAAGGTACAGAAATGGGCGAACCACCGGTGGCACCGGAAATGGGTGAAGCACCGGAAGATGGTATGGAAATGGGATTACCACCAATGGATATGGATCCGGATTTTGAACCTGAAACAGATGAAGAAGATACAGAAGATGAAGACACAGAAGAAGAAGATACAGATGAAGACACCGAAGATGAAGACTCAGAAGAAGACACAGAAGATGAAGAATACACAGTATCTGCTTCGGAGTATGATAGTGAGTATTTTCTGTATGAAGTAACCGATGATATTTATGAGTCTGACGGAAACAGATTTGTGAAGATGCTGGAAAATAAGAATATCAGATTGTTCAAAATATAAAAAACAGCTTTGAAAAATTATGTTAAATAATGCTTTACCCAATACTTAGATAATAGCATGATAATAATTATAATATCCTCGTCAAATTGCATTGCCGTGATGGCTACAATTTGACGGGGATTTTTGTTTTTATAGTACAGACTAGACTAAATAACCTATAAAGTGGTACTATGGTACCTGCGGAAAAAAGTGAAAAACAAAACGAACGATAATGCTTGCTTCCGCAAAAACATAAGAAAATGAGGGGAAAATATGAAAAAAGAAAAGAAAGTTTTTAAGCATGGTGCCGTAGAAAAGGTGCCTTATTTAGTAGCGTTTTTTTTGATGATTTTTGGATTTTTGTTTCCGCATATTTTAGGAGACAGAACTGCAGAAATATTTGGCTATCAGGAAGGAAGTGCTATGGCACTTTACGTAAATACCATGGCCAATATTCTGTTGTCTATGGTTCTTTTACTTCTTTTTACACGTTGGTTCTATCCGGAATTTAAAGGATTCTTTAAGAGCGAAAAAGGTGAATTCAAAAAAGCCTTTATGCTTTCAATCCCGTTTTTTGCATTTTGGATAATTTGGTACATGATTCAATTAATAGCAGGAATTTCCTACTGGGGTGGATATGTTGCTGAATCTGTTGTAAGTGGGTTTAATGCAGGAGTTATCGAAGAGGTAGCCTTCAGAGCTTTGGCAGTTACTCTTCTTCTCAGAAATATTAAAAAGGAAAGCAGAGTTATTGCAGCACCAATCTTTGTTGGTATTCTTTTTGGTTTGATGCACTTTCTCAATCTCACATCAGGTCAAAATCCGGTTAAAGTATGTTTTACAGCTGTTTTTGCCATTGCTGTAGGAATAATATTGGGTGATATTTATGTATTATCGGGTAATTTGTGGATGGTTATAATTGCCCATGGATTATATGATGCAATTGTAGAATTATTGCCACATATTGAAGAGGATGGATTTGAGTGGATCAATTACATAGATGTTGCAGGCATGGTAATTATGGCAATCTGTTATGTTGTCTTTCTTGTAAAGAAAAAGAATGAAACCCACGCCCTTTGGAATCAGAAATGGAATGGCACTGTTGAAACAGAATCTGAAATAAATCTGGGTGCAGGAATTTCCGGTACATTGTAAGCTCATTCCCAAAATGAATCAACAACTGAATAAAAGATAAATTTAAAACCCGACGGAAGTCATCAAAAAAGCATTACAGTAATGCATCTGATGAAATCCGACGGGTTTATTTATGTGGCGAGATAGTATGGGATTTTTTGTAAATAATCCCTGCGGCGAATACAATAAATTCGGTTATGGGAGCTGTTATCCAGATTCCCTCCATCCCAAACAGTGAGGATAAAAAAACGGCCAGAGGAAGTACTATTATGATTCCCCGGCTAAGGGACATGATAAGTGCAATACGGTCCTTGCCTATGCTGATGTAATAAAGCAGCATAACTATATTACAACCCAGGAAAAAAGTGCCTGAAAAATAGCGGCGAAATCCATGAACGGCAAGAACGGAAAGAGCTGTGTTACCTTCGCTGTTAAAAATTGCCGTAAGCTCTTCCGGAAATATAAAGGTTGCAGTATATACAAGGAAACTGAAGGCTGCTACCGCAAAAACGGCATAGCGAAATGTGAGCTTTAATCCTTCAAAATCTTTTTTGGCATAAAGAGTTCCAAATAAAGGCTGTGAGCCCTGGGCAATTCCGTTAAATATTGCAATAACCACAAGGTAAACATTTAATATCACACCATAAGCTGCAACCCCTACATTACCTGTAATTCCCAGTATTAATGTGTTAAATACGATCATAACGATTCCGGTAGCCATTTCCGTTATAAGCGTTGGTACACCGCGGGACATAATGCCGGGGATAAGATGTATTTTGTAAAACGTAAGCTTATAGGAAAAGTTGTTTTTTTTGTGCCAAAAATGAAATGACAAGGTTATGAGTCCGGCGATGGGAGCAAAGACAGTAGCAAGAACTGCGCCAAATATTCCCAGGTCCAGTAAAAAAATCAGAATGTAATCAAATATGGAATTAAAAATGCTTCCTGCCAGCATTCCGGCCATTGCAAGCCTTGGCTGGCCATCATTTTTGACAAAGGCGGACATTGTATTATTTATAATAAATGCCGGAGCAAAAATGAGTATCATGCCCAGGTAGGTTTTGGTCATTTCATATACTTCGCTGTTGGCCCCAAGAGCTTTGGTGATGCTGTCAGCACCAAAGATTCCAATGAACATAAAAAGCAGACCTGCAATAAATCCAGTTGTAAGGGCAGTGGGAAAAACCTCGTTTGCCTTTTTTCTATTTCCCTGAAAATGATAGGTGATGAATAAGGAAGCTCCACCTATACCTATCATCTGTCCGGTTCCTTCTATAAAATTGTAAATCGGAAGTGCCAGATTAAGAGCTGTCAGGCCGTTTGCTCCAAGGCTGTTAGAGATAAAAAAAGTATCGGCTAAAATATAAACCGAAAATCCAAGCATACTCATTACATTGGCAATTACATATTCCAAAAATCTGTTTTTGTAGTTGTTATTACTTTTCATTAAATTTTACTCCAAAAAAAGCACCTATTTCCATCTGCCTAGACCTATAGACGAAAATAGATGCTTTAACTTAGACTACCCGGTGGCAGCTAAGGAACGCTTTTATAAAAAATTTAAATAAATATTCAATAGCTTGCCTATTATACTTAATAGAATAGGGCATGTCAAATATTCACAAGCTTGTGGGATATATTATCCCGAAAGCTTTTAGCTGTTAATCCTGAAGAATGACATTTCTTCATCAAGAACCTTAGCTATATCATTAAGACTGCTTGCTTTAAGTTCAAGTTCCTCCATGGTATCCGAAAGATTCTGCATGGAAGCCCTTGTTTCTTCTGAGCTGGCAGCATTTTCCTGAGATATGGCTGAAAGGTTTGTAATGGTTTCTGATATGCTGGTACTTGCCTTTTCTGTTTTATCAACGTTTGTAACAATTTCCTGGGTAAGGGCAATGGATTTATTAATGTCTGTAATAAGCATATCAACCTGCTCAATAGTTCTATGAATTGTGCTACGCTGATTACTCATGGCTTCCTGAACACTGCCTGCTTCTTCCATAGTCTTATTGGAATCTGATGCTAGACCTTTCATGGCTTCCTGAATATTTTTAGCGGCATCAGCCGATTGATCAGCCAGTTGTCGAATCTCATCAGCTACAACCGCAAAGCCTTTTCCTGCTTCGCCGGCTCTTGCTGCTTCTATACTTGCATTTAATGACAGAAGATTAGTCTGGGCTGCGATGGCATCAATAATAGCAACTGCTTCGCTAATGGTTGTAACGGCAGTGTTGGTGTTTTTAATAAGCTCAACTATGCTGTCTATAGCTGCAATACTATCTCTTGTAGAACTTCTGAGTTCATTTAGTTTATCCTGACTTGCTTTTGAGTTTGTCTGCATTGTATCAGCAGTATTTTGCATTTCATCTGTATTTGTAATGATATATTGTATTGATTCATTGATATCATTGACGTTTACTACTGCTTCCTGGAGAGACTCAGCCTGACTGGAAGCACCACTGGCAATCTGAGTTACAGCAGTAGTAACGTTTTCTGCTGTTTCAGTGATAGTTTTGACAGTATCGTTAAGATATCCTGCTGAGTTATCAACTTCGCCTGCTGAATTTCTGGCATTGCCTATAACACTGTTTATCTTATTTGCCATATCATAGAGAGCTACAGACATTTCACCAAGTTCATCGGAACGATTTTTGACCTTTTCACTAAGCTCTATATCAAGGTCACCAGTAGACATCCGGCGAACTGCATTTACATTTTCTCCAAGGGCTTTAACCATATTAAGTACATATAATATAGTAATAACTGTAAATACAATTATAAGTATCAGCGCAAGACCAAGCATTGTTAATATACGATTGGTGATGTAATTGCTGATGTTTGATTTCTTAAGACCAACAAAGGCCATACCATAAACTTCGCTTGTTCCGGATTTTGTAAGAGGCTCGTAGGCCACATAGTATTTTTCACCGTTTATAACAACATCTTTAGCCTGATAGCTTTGCTTTTCATTAATTACTGCTGCTATGACAGCATCACTGGCTTTTGTACCTACTACACCATCTATGCTGGAGCGTGCTCTGGTATCCCCAATAAAATAGGTGTAGTCATAACCGGTTTCATTATTCATATCATCTTCAAGATTATCTGTTGAACCATCATCAAGTCCGTTAGTATATTGAAGTACCATAGCATAAGTCTGACAGGTTGCTTTTACACCCTGCTCAACTTCATCTTCCATGCCTTGTTGCAGGTTTATTACGGCAATAAGTGTTATTAGTCCTCCTGTGAGAATAAGTGATAATACCACCAGACCTGTTAAAAATACTTTTAACGAAACTTTTTTTCCTGTGTTTTCCGAATTATTATCCATTTTTGACCTCCTTCTAGGGGCTAAAACATTGCAACTCATTCATGATTATAACATTAAAACAATCAAAACCATATCTAAAAAACGATAACTGTTTTAGAAAGAATATAAAATTTGTATAAAGTAATTTATGAACTTTGGAGACCAATATGTTCACAGAAAAAAATCTCAAGAGGTCGCAGAGAGAGGTGTTTTTTAGGATAAAAAATGTACCTTCTCCAGAGAGAAATCGTATTAATAAAAGTAACAGATGAAAATGAATAAAAAAGAAAGGGGGGCGTGATGTTTTCCTATGAAAACATCACACACGCATTATGCCAATCATTTCACAAAACGGAGTTAAATATGGTTATAAAGAACTGAAAGCTTTAAGTAATATGCTTGAAAAATCTCTTAAAGCACGTATCGAATTTATAAATGCTAATTACGGAAAAAAAATCACAATTAATGTAGAAAAAAGTAAGCAGAAATTATGTAGAATTTTTGAATCAAAATATGATGACATAGATGCCATATTGGCTAAAGTTAATAGTACGGAGCCAGATGTAAAAATCAACAAGTTTATAAGTGATTTTTATGATGAACTTGAAAAAGATATTACTAACACGTTTGAAAAGGAAGAGAAAGTCGAAGCAGATTTTTTAGATGAATCGTTTATAGAAGATGCATCAGAAAATAATTCATATACTACAGAAGTAGACTATGCTAAAGCATTTATAGAAGACACCAAAATAGCAAAAACAAATAAACGAGAAGAAAATTTTCTTAATAATGATAAGAATTTTAAAGAGTCAAAAGACGAGATAAAACCTATTTCCTTTGAAAATCTTGAAATAAAAACAAATACAAATAATAATTTTATTGATGATAACAGGATAAACAATGATCCGGAATTTATAGATAAGCATGATACATTAGATGAAATTAAATTAGACATAGAAAAAGAGCCTTCCAAAGGTAAAATAAAAGAAATTGTTATAGGTAAAGATGATCTGAAATACAAAGGAACCCCTGCTGCACCAAATCTTAATAATGTAAGCCAGGTGGGCTGGGTAAAAAATCTGAGCCAGAGAGCAAAAGAGGCAAAAGGACGTTTGTCTGACTCAGAAAAGTATAAAGATTTTTATTATTATTCGATACTTGTTTCAGATCTTGCCAAGCAGATTGCTGCTAAAAAGGCTTTGAGCTTTACGGATGATGCAATTATCGATGTTAGAAGGTTTGATAAAAAAACACAGGAAGTATTGCCGTACGATCCAAAATACAAGATCATCAGCGTTAAAGAAGCACTTAAGTATTATAAAAAGGCCTGGAATGGTCTTGTAAATAGTGCCAAAGAATATGAAAAATTTAAAATTCAGGAAGAAGGCTATACAAGAAATGAAAATGACAGGAGTAAGAGTCAGTTAAGATCCAGAAGTAAGATGAAGTTCAATCTTATGGATGAGATTTTTGATGTAGAGAAAAGAACTATTCCTGAAGCAAAAAACAGCAAGGCAAAGGCAATGTAAAACAGTACTCGGCAAATAATTATGGTAAAGGATCTGCTTTAAAGAGCAGGTCCTTTTTACTGCGTGCCTTATAGATGGGGATAAGAGATTTAGTTATGCAACAGCAGTAAGACTGCCTGATGAATAGTTATAAAGCATATAAGGAAAAATGAGCTAAATATTATCAAAAAGTTGTGACAATGTGGAACCATCCATTGACTTGAATGTATCAATATTGAGACAATTGTTGTGCATATAACAGATAATTTATAACTTTGATCCGGTTCATTTTTTAGATAAGGAGAAGAATGCATATAAAAGATTCAAATACTGCTATACAAGAAGTTGAAAATAAGGATATTACAATAGATATTGCAGACTTGCTTCGTGTGATAATAATTCCTGCAAGTAAAGGCCCTGCTGTCGTAGCTAAGCATTCTGCAAAGGTATGGCCAGTAGCAATTGCAGTTTATGCTATTGTAAAGGGATTTTTTGTCTTGTGCTTTTATCATGGAATCAATCAGGCTATTCTACGCGCTTTTGTAGATTTTGGTAATTCAATAGCAAATGGCCTTAAAAATATGTCTGAAGAAATGCTGGGCTTTATAGTTAATACTGTTCTTTTTAATGTTGCAAAAATCCCTTTTATTGGAGAGTCAATTTCCAAAGCAGCCAATAATTATTTGTCAGATTATTTAACTCTACTGGCTACCGGTATTTCGACAGAGACTAATGACCTACTGTATAATCTTTATCCGG
>JAILBM010000395.1 GCA_024680925.1 Butyrivibrio sp. | reverse complement strand
CAAGGACGCTTTTAGTGATTATATCTTTATGAACGGAAAATGGATGGAGGATAAGGATTATATAATCCAGGATCACCTTGTTGGATATGATTCCTCTGAACCGGATGATTCTCCATATGATATTGGAAATTCAAGTGTAGTAATAGAGATGAAAGAAATATCTAAAGAAGAAGCGTTTGAAGCGATGAACAATCAAATTCTTTCTCTTTTAAAGGAACAATGGAAAAATAAATTTAAAAAAGAGAAAGAAATATGGGACAAGAATCCAAAATGGCCAGCAAAGTTTGTAAATACTACTTTTAAATTGAATGGTATCAAGTGTACCATATGCCCATTGGATATAGGATTAAGTATGGATAATTGGGACCAGGGTTTTATGGAAAGTATACAGGGTGTGATAGAAGAAGATTTGAAGCAGTATGGTGCTGAAGAAATAATCAGTTATGGATCTCTTGATTAGATTCAGTATCATACAGAAAGAATGTTAGATGTTTACAAGAGGCAGCTGTTGCTGCTTCTTGAAGCAAGAAAAGTTTAATAAAGATTTTATATTATCAGATGTTGAAAGTGTAGACATATGATTGGCAACGGCTTATAATACCGCGTATAAGTGTATAATTATATGGAATAACGAGGCAAAATTGGGGAAACCCAATGACGCAAAGCTATAGGGCCTGAGCAAAGGCAGTCAGTTGCATTAGTGTTAGTTGCGGTGGCTATGCTACCGTTTTTTATTGATAGGAAAGGAATGATAATGAATAGAGGTATTTTTTTTAAAACAATTGTTCTATGTCTGTTTTTTTGTCTTTTGAGACCAATAGAAGCATATGCTGCATATGATTATGCAAGTGATAATACAGGACTTGTTTATACTAACTATACTAAGGATATTTCGAGCGATTGGTACAAAGGTGAGTACTATTACCGTCTCAGTGGAGAAAATCTAATCTTTTCTGGCGACTACTGTATGTTTTATAAGACAAATTTAACAGAGAAGACGCTTATTGACTCGACAGGATATGTGTATAGCGATCCAGTGCATATTAAGCTTAAAATAGGTGTTCCAGTTAATGTGCGGTTAACATGGGGCATGGTTGAGGCATATGAGACTGCTACAAATACAATATATGTATCTGATGAAATGTATGATGCATATCACACTGTAAAGACAGAAGACTTTATGGCTGTTGTCAATGATGATGCCGCATTTAAGGAACTTCAGCATAAAGGACGAATGGAAACAGTGGCGATGGTGAAAGATTTGGTTGCTAAACGGAATAATAAGTCAACAGTCTCTGATTCTAATGCAGTTGAAACGTTAAAAAATTCTTCAGTAAATACTGCCGATTTTAACGCATATGTATATTATACAAATAATGTAGATTTACAAACTGCGATAGGTGCAGATGCCAACGCTTTGTACAATCATTGGCAACAGTACGGAAAAGCAGAAGGTAGAAAAGCTAAATAATCGCGCCCCGATTTGCCCCTTTTCTGACCCATATTCGCCCCTAACTTCACCTTTTTATCAATTTTAAGGCATGATATTATTATAATGCTCCAAGCGATATGAGATGCATAGCATCACATACCGCGAGGCGTATTTCTTTTGCAAAAGAATGTGTGCCATTCAGAGCCAAGCGGAGCTATTTGAAAATGCAGGTGTCAAGCTTGCTTGTAAGACTGCATTTTTGAATAGCTCCATTTGGCGGATATCCGAAAACGAGGGAACGCGTACGTTTCCGAGTCTGGGGTCTGAATGGCTATTACCAAACTAAGCACTGTGTTTTGACAGAAATGTTATTAACCAGTGCTTTTTTTTATGCCTTAAAACATTTGGATAAGAGAGGGAAAATAAAAAATGGACTTTGATGTAAACGCTATTATAAAAGTTGACCAGTTTCATCCATTTGTAAACGGTAAAATAAATTCCATAGATGGGAATATATTTTACCGTTTACAAAAGTTATGCTTAGCCTATTTTTTGCATTAGTTACCCCTGATTTCCACCCGATTTTCCCTGTATTTCCCTTCATATTTCCCCATAATTCCCCCAACATTCCCCTCCTTGTAGACGGCTTGCGATTGAATATAAAAAAACATATTTACAATCAGAACCACCGGCTTAGCCGGTGGTTTGTTCTGGCCCTATAAGGGCCTGTTGCCGGCACTGAGTCTAAAGACTCGCCGAATGGTTCGCCAGCCGCAACATCATTTTCCTACAGAGCCCCCTGGGCTCATTTTTATTT
>JAILBM010000384.1 GCA_024680925.1 Butyrivibrio sp. | reverse complement strand
AGTCTCTTATGACGGAGAAGAACATTCTGTATCAGGTTATGATGTGACAATCAGCGATGATAATTATACACAGAACGACTTTGAGTTTAACGGACTGGCATCAGCATCAGCTACAAATGTATCTAAAGTGGATATGGGCATTACAAAGTCTAATTTCACAAATAAGAATAATAACTACGATGTAACATTTGATGTAACTGACGGTTATATTGAAATAACAGAAATAGCTGAAACAGTAACAATTACAGGTGCTCAGGTAACAGAAGTCTATGACGGAACAGAAAAGACAGCAACAGGCTATACAGTATCAATTCCTGAAGGAAGTCTTTTAGCAGAGTCAGATATTGTCTTTAATGGAACAGCAGAGGCTAAGAGAACCGATTTTGGTAAGACTGATATGGGACTTACAAAAGAGATGTTCTCAGATACTAATAACAATATCAAAGTAACATTTACAGTAGTAGATGGCTATGTAGATATCTCAAAGGCTGATGTAACAGTAACCATTAAGGGCGATAAGAAGACATATACCTATGATAAGACTGAACACGCAGCAGAAGGTTATACAGTCGAAGTAAGCAATTCACTTTATAAGGAAACTGATATAGAAGGACCTTCACAAAGTGCTGTAAAGGTAACCGGAACAGATGCAGGTACTTATCCTCTTACAATCAACCTGAATGACTTTAGTAATGCAAATGATAACTTTAATGTTACCTTTGCTAAAGAAGATGGTGAATTAGTTATTAACCCTCTTGAAATAAAGATTACAATTACAGGAAATAAAAAGATAGTTAAGTATACTGGTGAAGTACAGAACGTTGAAGGTATTGAAAGTATTAAGGCCAGCAGTGATCTTTACGACATAACAAAAGCTCTTTACAACGGTAATGCATATGCAGAAGGCATGGATGCAGGCACATATTACATGGAGCTTAATAAAGAGAATTTCATCAATAATGATAATAACTTTGAAGTTACTGAAGTAGAGATTATTGACGGATATATCCAGATTACACCTGTAGACGATCTCGTTGTTAAGATTACCGGTAATAATGACAGTGTAAATTATGATGGAAAATCTCATAAGGTTGAAGGATATACAATATCTACCAATAATAGTGCTTACAAGAAAGATTACATTACCTTTACAGGAACAGATGTAATAGAACAGACAGATGCAGACATGTATGAGATGGGTCTTAGACCGGAGATGTTTACAAACAATAATGAAAACTTCACAAACGTAACCTTTGAAATTGATAAAGACGGATATCTGGAAATCCTTCCTATCGAAGTAACAGTTCAGATTACGGGTAATAAAGATACTCTTTCCTACAATGGCAAAGAGCAGCAGGTTGAAGGATATGAAATAACATCAATTTCAAGTGAACTTTTAACTCCGGAAGACATTGCCTTTGAAGGTGAGAAGATTGCAAAGGGAACAGAAGTAGGAACTTATGAAATGGGCCTTACAGAGGAAATGTTCTCGGCAGCAAGTCCTAACTTCACAATAACCTTTGAGGTTGAAGACGGACAGCTCATTATAGAAAAAGCCAAGGTTAATGTATATGTAACAGGTAATAATAAGGAAGTTAAGTACAATCTTAAAGAGCAGGAAGTAACCGGATATGAAATCACATCCATAATGGCAGTTGATGCTGAAGGAAGTGAGATAGAAGCAGACTTCTTCAAGGAAAAGGATATTAAGTTTACAGGTAAAGCAATTGCAAAGGGAACAATCCCGGGAACATATAATATGAATCTTTCATCAGATATGTTTACAACGGAAAGTACCAATGTAACAGCAAACTTCATTATAGTAGATGGCTTCCTGAAGATAACAGATCTTCCTGATGGTGAGAAATTTAAGATCAAAGCTATTACAGATGATGTAACAAAGACATACACAGGTGAAACCTTTAGCGGATTTGATTACAGACTTGAAGCTTCCGGAACAAGCATAATTCCAAATGCACTCAATTCTCTCTTTGGAGCACTTACAGATTTGTTTGAACCGCTTACAGCAGGAGCAGAGGATGGTGCAGGACTTACAAATACCAAGACAGTTACTGTAGACGGAGAATCCTTCACAGTAGAAGGACTTGCAGTTAATACAGCAGAGCGCAATGTTGGAGAATATGACCTTCCGGTTGAAGGAACAATGACTGTTAAGGATGCTGCAGGTAATGATGTAACGGCACAGTTTACAATGACAGATCCTGAGGTAGGAAAACTTACAATTACACCAATGGCTATAACATTAACATCAGGTTCAGACTCAAAGACCTATGACGGATCAGCACTTACAAATAAGACAGTTACATCTGATGTGGCTTGGGGAACAGGCGATAGTGTAACCTATGATGTAACAGGTTCACAGACAGCAGTTGGCAGCAGTAAGAATACATTTACAGTAGTTCCGGCAGAAGGAACAGATTTAAACAACTACACAATTACTTATGTATACGGAACACTTACAGTAACATCAGCACCTACACCTACGCCAACACCAACACCGGACCCAACACCGGATCCAACACCAACACCGGACCCAACACCGGATCCAACACCTACAACAATACCTGATGCACCGGTTCCTCTGGCAGCAACACCTGCAGCAGATGTACTTGGAGCAAACAGGGAGCAGACAACAGGAGCAAGAGGTCAGGTTCTTGGAGCAAGACGTGGTGGTACAGACGATACCAGAAATACAGGTCTTAGAATGATAATTATTATAGCTTGTGCTGGAGCAGTAACTGTTCTTACAGCACTTGGAAAAGGTAAAAAGAAAGATGCTGAATAAATTATCAGCTGACTTCTAATTCATATAGCAAACCCTTTTCAAGGAAGGAGGCGGTGCCATTGGCACCGCCTTTTTCTGATATCATAGGAAATTGCTTTCCTATGATATCAGAAACGCTCCGCTAAGGATGCGCACTCGCGCGATAGGTAAATGTTGCATAAATGCAACCGCGCTCGGCGCAAGAATGTCGCAAGCGACATTCTTTGTTCTAAAAAATTGTTTCAATATTCAAAATCATAAATGACATTTTTTTTTAAAATTGCGAAGAAAATATATACTAGGACCATAAAAATTATGATAAAATATACATGATTCCTAAGTTTTAAAGACATAAGAGACTATAGACATAATTACTAAATTTGGGAAGTACCGGCCGTAGTATGATTTTAATTATATGTATCTAGGGGAATTATCATATGAGTGAAGACA
The DNA here is from genome assembly GCA_024680925.1 of Butyrivibrio sp. Taxonomy (GTDB): domain Bacteria; phylum Bacillota; class Clostridia; order Lachnospirales; family Lachnospiraceae; genus Butyrivibrio. The sequence goes on along the minus strand of JAILBM010000384.1, from coordinate 7,365 downwards.
GGCTTGTATTACAAATTAAAATGTTGGGTGGATTTTCTATTTACAGTGACAGCAAAAAGGTTGTTATCGGAAAAGGCAATGCCTCTTCCAAATATCTTCAGCTTCTTCAGATGCTGTGGCTTAATTCCACAACCGGGATAACCAAGGATCAGATTATCAAAAATATCTATGATTCTGATAATTACGCCAATCTTAATAACAGTGTTAACAACTTGATATATCAGACTAAAAAGCAGTGCATCGCTGCAGGACTTCCTGATTTTGACTATGTTATATTCAAAAACGGAATGTATTTTCCCGATCCAAGGATAGAGACTGTAATAGATGTCAATACCTTTTATGAACTTGCTCAAAAGGCACAGTCAGAGTCTGATCCAAAGCAAAGACACAAAATACAGCTTGAAGCCATTGATATTTATTCAGGAGAACTTCTTCCTGTTCTGAGAAATCAGATGTGGGTTATTACAGAAAATATCAGGCTTTTAGAAGTTTACGATAAGGTTATCTCCGAAGCCGGAGACTATTGTAAAAAAAATCGTGATTATGATCAGATGTATTCTATATATTCAAAGGCAGCAGATATATATCCTGACAGGGAATGGCAGATTGGCATGATTGATGCTCTTTTATCCAAAGAGGAGTACACAAGAGCCTATAAGCTTTACGATAAAACTGTAAGGTACTATTCTGATGAAGTCGGTATACCGCCATCAGAGAGAATGCTGGAATGCTATGAACGCATGAGCCAGGTCATTGTTAATAATGAAAGTGCCATTGAAGACATTAAAAGTCAGATATGCCAGGCAGAAAAGGTGATCCAGATAAGTGAAGGAGCTTATAACTGTTCTTATCCGGGATTTATAGATGCCTACAATGTTCTTAGTCGTAATATGGAGAGAACAGGGCTGTCGGTATTTTTGATGCTGTGTAATCTTGTAGATTATCAGGGTAAAAGCATTCGTAATGAAGCAAAACTTAAAGCCAGATCAGAGGATCTGAAACAGGTATTGCAACAAACCTTAAGACATGGTGATACTTTTACCAAGTATAGTGACTCTCAGTATCTTATTCTTCTGGTGGGAACCAGTTTTGAAGATTGTGATACTATTTATGATCGAATAAACGTTAATCTCAAAGAGCTTACCGGTGGCAGAGTGGGAATAGTATATAACGTTACTTCTCTGGCTGAACTTAAGTCAGTTTGATGTTTAATCGATTATTTATGTTCATTACAGATTTATATTTCTAAAAAAATAGTCTTAATTATGATTATTTTTGTGATTATACAAATGCTATATTAGTATTGCAATTGATAAGCCAAGGAAATCTTATCATAGCAAACTTGAGGGGATGAAAAATGAATAAAGGTGGAAGTTCAGACATGAGTGTAACAGAATACAAGCTGTTTGCACCGAATCTGCTTAGTGTCTGCATAGACTCTAATGGGAGTGGAGACTATCAGGGACAAATCTGGCAGCAGTATGATTCACAGCCTATCAGATTTAATGGTATGGTCGATATGGTCTTACAGATGGATAAACTTTTTGATTTATGGGGATTTCCTCAGGCCTCTCTTAAGGCCAGATCCTTTGTGGAAGATTCGACCGATGCAAGGCATATAAATATACTTGATAAAAGCCAGAGTTTAAAACGTATTGATGTTCAGAAAAAAAGGGGAGATTTGAGTACGTTCATCATTCACGTAAAGTTCAGACAAAATGCCACATGGCAGGGCGATATAGTCTGGAGGGAGCAGAATAAGAAGATGCATTTTAGAAGTGCTTTGGAATTAATGAGAATGATCGATTCCGCAGTGGAATGGACTGATCATAAGACTGATGACATTTCGACAGTTTCTTAATCTGGGTATGATTTTTGGGGAAAAGAGACATTGTTTCTAAGGAAAGGGACAATGTCTTTTTTACATAAATTGAAGCGTACATTGATTTCTGTGAGGGAAACATATGGACTTTAAAGCTTTACTTGGAAGTGAAGTAGAAATATATAAAGGGAAAGCCGCATTTAAAATGCGTGCCGGAAGTTACAAATGCATTGATAAAACATCCTCAAGACAAAAGCTTCATTTTGAACTTATAAATGAGGAAGAAAATTTTTTTGCAATAAATCTTTTAAACGAAAAAAATGATTATATGGGAAGTTTTACGGCTATTTTAGATGATAACCGTATTAAAATTAAAATCCAGCTTAAGGATAACTCCTATAATCGAATTCTTTTTTCTGTTCCGTCATATAAAAATGAACATTTCTATGGATGCGGAGAGACTTATTCCAAGTTTGATCTAAAGGGAGAAAAGCTTAGAATATGGGTTTCCGAACATCAAAATACCGTACAGTTTTCAAATAAAATGATTAAAGAGCGTCTCTTTGGCCCGGATTCCAATAGAACAGATAAATTAAAAAAATATGAATATAATTATGTACAGCCCGTCTGTGTTTCAAGTGATAAATATTATATTTATGTTAACACCAAAGAATATGCAGAGTTTGATTTCAGAGATGCCGACCGGACTAAAATACTTATGTTTAATAATGAGGAAATTACTATTGGCATGGCTCAGAGCTTTGATAAACTCATGGCTCTTCTTACTGAACAGACAGGGAGACTTTCTCCCCTTCCGGATTGGATATATGATGGCATAATTCTTGATATACAAAGGGGAGTTGATGAGTTTAAGAGAAAACTTGCAAGAGTTGAAGCCGTTGAGATGCCTGTGGCTGCCATATGGTGTCAGGACTGGTGCGGAGCAGAAAAAGCTGATTTTGGATATGTACCTAAATGGGACTGCCATGTAGATAATAAACTTTATCCCAATCTAAGGGGAGAGATAGTGGAGCTCCATGAAAAGGGAATTAAATTTTTAGGTTATGTAACTCCTTTCATTTCTAAAAGCTCAATCTATTATGAAGAGGCAGATGCCAATAATTATCTTATAAAAGATAAGCGTGGCAGAAATTACCATGTAAAAATCGCAATATCACCTGCTTTTATGATTGATTTTACGAATCCAAAGGCCTTTAAATGGTATAAGGAAATTATAAAGGAAAATATGATTGGCCTTGGAATGGACGGATGGATTGCCGATTTTGGTGATTACCTACCTGTGGACTGTGTCCTCTTTGACGGAAGTGATCCCTATGTTATACATAACAGCTGGCCTGTACTGTGGGCAAAACTTAACAGGGAGGCTATTGAAGAAACGCCAGGATTAAATGACATATTGTTTTGCACCAGGGCGGCTCATACAGATAGTATTAAATATACCAATATGATGTGGACAGGAGATCAGAACGTTGACTGGTCCAAGGACTATGGCCTGCCCAGTGCCGTTATAGCCTCTCTTTCCATGGGAATGAGCGGATTTCCCATATCTCATTCCGATATAGGAGGATTTGCTTCTTTCCTTCAAAATACAAGAACAGATGAGCTCTTTATGCGGTGGGCTGAGATGGCGGCTTTTTCGCCTCTAATGAGAACTCATGAGGGCAATCAGCCGGATAGGAACTTTCAGTTTGACGATGATGGAATAAAACAACACCTTGCAAGAATGGTAAGGATTCATGTTAAGTTGGGGGATTATTTAAAGCTTCTTGAACGTGAAGCAAGAGAATATGGGATGCCTATGATGAGGCCTCTTTTTTACCATTATGATGAAGAAAAAGCCTATAAGGAAAAATACGAATATTTACTTGGACGTGATATTCTGGTGGCACCTATTGTTGAAGAGGATGAACTTGAAAGAGAAGTGTATCTTCCAAAAGATACATGGATACAGCTTTTTACAGGTCTGGTATTTACCGGAGGAATGATATCCGTAAGAGTTCCCTTTGGACGTCCGACTGTTTTTGTAAGAGCAGCTTCGCCCTACAAATCTGAGATCATGGAACTGCAAAAAGTTCAGTAAAATAAATCCCTTTCGTCCATTCACGAAAGGGATTATTTATGTTAGTATAAAGTGAGTTAAAATGTAACCTCTTACATTTTGATTTTTAAATCGGCTTATGCAATAAAAAGGTTCAAATTGGCATATTATTGCCATAAAGGTAGGAGAAATTATATGAAGTTTACAGTAGTAGAAGCATTTAATCGTAGTGTAACCATAGAGATGATAAACGATTCTATTTATCAGCTTGATGAAGCTGTTGAGATAGAGGTTGACGGGGTAAAGGTTCTTGAATCAAAACAGAATGTTATAAGTATCATGAATCTTTTGCCTGACAGGGAATATACTATCACTGCAAGGTATAAGGGAGAGGAATATTCAGAAAGCATTAAAACTGAATTTGAGAGTGTTTTACTTGATGTTACAAAATTCGGAGCAAAGGGAGACGGAACAACTCTTGATACTGCAGCTCTACAGGCTGCTATTATGTCCTGCCCGCCTGATGGAACCGTATATCTCCCAAAGGGAACATATCTTACAACACCTCTGTTTTTAAAGGGCAGAATGACACTTTGGCTTGGAGAGGGTGCTACAATACTGGGAGAAACAGACAGAACAAAATATCCTGTTTTACCGGGAATGACCATGAGTACCAATGAACTTGGTGAATACAATCTTTCATCCTGGGAAGGAAATCCTCTTACAAGCTTTGCTTCTCTTATAACAGCTCTTGAAGCAGATAATCTTGATATTATAGGACCTGGTACAATTGACGGTAATGCTCAAAACGGTGACTGGTGGACTAATCCTAAGATCAAGAAAATCGCATGGAGACCAAATGCAGTTTATCTTTGCAGATGCAAAAATGTACGTATGCAGAATGTAACCGTTCAGAATTCACCTGCATGGACACTTCATCCATACTATTGTGAACATCTGGCATTTCTTAATTTATATATACACAACCCGTCTGATTCACCTAATACAGACGGCCTTGATCCTGAAAGCTGTACTGATACACGTATTCTCGGAACAACAATTTCAGTAGGTGATGACTGTATTGCCATAAAATCAGGTAAATATTATATGGCTTTGAATCACTATAAGCCAACTGCGGATCTGGTTATCAGAAACTGTAAATTTGAAAAAGGTCATGGCTCTGTTACAGTGGGAAGTGAAGCTGCCGGTGGTGTGACAGGAGTTAAGGTAAGTAAATGTATATTTGATGGCACAGACAGAGGTCTTCGTATTAAAACAAGACGTGGAAGAGGACAGAGATCCGTTCTTGATAATATTTTATTCGAGGATATATCTATGGATGGTGTGCTTATGCCATTTACAGTTAATATGTTCTACTTCTGCGACCCTGACGGACACAGCGACTATGTTCAGAGTCAGGACCTGGCACCTGTGGACGAGATGACACCAAAGATTGGCTCTATTACAGCCAGAAGAATTACGGCAACAGGGGCAAGTGCATGTGCTATTTGTGCTTTCGGACTTCCGGAAATGCCTATAGATGAACTGAACTTTAGTGATATAAAGGTTTCCTTCCTTCCCGAGGATGTAAGAAAACCTCAGAACCCGATAATGATGGATAATTTTGATCCGATGAGCGGAAGAAGTATATTTGCAAGGAATATAAATAAGCTTATTCTTAATAATATTGAGATTTCCGGAAGTGTAGATACAGAACCTGAGCTTATATGTGTTGCAAAACGTGAAATTAAAGATCTTAAATATGTAGACTGACAGTGAGGCATATCCATGGATATTTATGTGGCCAAAAACGGCGGAGATTATCATACAATCAAAGAGGCTGTAGAGGCAGTTCCCTATGAGATTCCTTCTGTGATACATGTGGCAGCGGGAATATATGAAGAAAAAATTGTATGTGAAAAAAAAGACATAACTATTATAGGTGAATCTGCAGAAAACACGATTCTTACTTTTAATGAAGGTGCCCTTGATATTATGCCTGACGGTTCAAAAAGAGGTACCTTTCGTACTCAGACTCTTTTTCTTGCGGGAGAAAGAGCTGTGCTTAAAAACATAACCATTAGAAATACAGCGGGAGATGGCAGAATTGCAGGACAGGCTATTGCTCTGTATGCCGACAGTGATTTTGTATATGCTGAGGATGTAACACTACAAGCCCGTCAGGATACACTTTTTTGTGCACCTCTGCCTTTTTCCGAGAGGCAAAAAAACGGATTTCTTGGTCCCCGCATGCTTACAGAACGTAAGATGACAAGTCAGTATTACAGGCATTGTAAAATAGTTGGGGACGTGGATTTTATATTCGGAGGAGCCAATGCTGTTTTTGACAGCTGCGAAATAGTATGTAAAGACAGAGAACACGAGAGCTTTGAAGTAGATGTAAAGGATGAAGTGACAGCAGCAAGAGCGCAAAGAGCTGAGGAATTGCTTAGTAAAGCTGATGATACCGATAAGGATCAGATCGGTCAGACAGATCATTTTGTCAACGGGTATATTACAGCTCCTTGTGGATTAAAGACAGGAACAGGCTTTATATTTGTGGATTGCTTCATACATGGAGAAAAGGGCTGCCAAAATGGAAGTGTATTCCTTGGTCGTCCATGGCGTGAAGAAGCTAAGGCAGCATTTATTGGATGCACCTATGATAAGAGCATTTCTTCCTACAGGTTCTCAGGATGGGGCGGCATTACCAAAGATGAACCCCTCACTACCTTTGCGGAGTACGAAGGAAGAGTGATAGACAATGCGGAATCAAAGGTATACGATCCGGATTATAAGCATAATTTGGAAAAGGTAGATATGTCCCTAAAAAATCCATGGGTTTACGAGCTTTCACAGGAACAGGCAGCTACCCTTCTAAAAAGCTGTGAACAGATAAAAATAAGTGTACAATAATTATTTATAAAAAGAGAGAAGTAAAAATGAATATACTTGATTATGAAACAGTTGCACTTTTAGATGATAAGGATGCAATACAGATTATAGACCAGACTCTTCTTCCGGGGACAACAAAGCTAATAGAACTCAGAACCGCCAAGGAAATCTGGGATGCCATATATTTGCTGCAGGTAAGAGGAGCACCTGCCATAGGTGTAACAGCAGGCTTTGGAATTTATCTTCTTATGAAGCATTCAAAGGCTGATAATTACCATGAGTTTATGAAGGAACTGGAAGAGAATAAAGCATATCTTGACTCTTCCCGTCCTACAGCGGTTAATCTGTCCTGGGCCCTTAATCGTATGAAACAGCACGTTGTGGATTTTACCAAGTCAGGATCAGACTTTAAGCTTTCCGATGTAGTTACAGAAATGAAAAATGAAGCTGAGAGAATTAAGGCTGAGGACATAGAAGTTTGCCGTTTAATTGGTGAGAACGGTCTTTCCCTTGTAAAAAAAGGTGACGGAATCCTTACCCATTGTAATGCCGGACAGCTTGCTACCTGTAAATACGGAACAGCCACAGC
>JAILBM010000376.1 GCA_024680925.1 Butyrivibrio sp. | reverse complement strand
AGAAGTACAGCTACTGCTGCACAGTTCAGAGACGTCTCTAAATCTGGATGATTAGCCTATAGAGGCTGATCAAAATCGACTCTTAATTTAATGACATTGCCATATGAACAGATTTTAATCCGAAAGGCCATCTTAGTCTATTTTTTCATCAATCGCTTGTTTGATAAAAGTAGCCGTCGATATTTTCCGAAGCCCACTATGTGATTTTGATATCAAATCATGTAGTGGGTTTTTTTAGTGTGTGTAATCATTGGTGGTTGATGCAATTAGTATTTAATTCGGAAAAAGTTTTAATATTTCATCGTGTATTTTTGCATCTTCTTCACGATCTTTTTTTAATTGTGTTAAATAAAGATCCATGCATTGATTATACTTTTTCTCACCAATCTGTTTTTTAATTGTGTCTTCTAATATGGTCTGTTCAACAACATAGTCGATGTATCTGCAGCACAGATCATTAATAATCGATCCGATGCGCAGCTTATCTTCATCCGGAAGATCCCAGGAATCCATTAGCTTGTCCATGTATTCAATATCGCGGTCTGTTTCATTGAATAAGTAGTTATTCTGACGAGATTGGATATGCTGCAGATATGTCTCATTGCATACTTTTTCTCTGAGCTCTTTTGAAATATTTGAGTGATCCACTGATATAATCCAATGATATGGATATTGCCAGTGGGAAGTTTGTTTTTTGGACATGAATATTATTTCCTCCATTCTTTATCTTGTATTTTATAATTTTGTCCTCTGCGCCGCATATTGGCGCTTTTTTATTGGTGGCACCAACCACCACTTAAATGATTACACGATAAGAATGCTAGATTTATTAAAAAAATCGACTCATATATAGAAAAATAGAAATTTTTTATGACCGAGTGGATGATCTGAGATTAAACGAATGGTTCAATGACTTTTTGCGATTGCTTGATATCTTACATCGGGGGCACTTTAAAAATTCAATTAAAGAAACACGCCACATACTTATACGCATTACCGCTGGGGTGATATAATTTTAATAACTAATAACAATATAGGAAAATCTTTTGAGACAAAGGAGGGAACATGGAAGTGCATAAAGTTGGAATTTGTAAAAACTGTAAAATTGCATTTGTAGATGGTGAGAAAATGTGTACGAATTGTGGAAACTCTCTGATACAAACTAGATTATCATCAATTTACTGGGGGAAGTGTGATGATGAGCAGCGCAAAAAGCATATAGAAGAATATACATCTGATATTATAAAAGAAGAGGAACATACTGAATCAGATGTTTCGAAGTCTACTACTAATAACAATGGAATGATTCATTCGCCATTTGGATATGCGCTTAAATCATTTGCAATATTTGTAATGGGGATCTGTGCTATAGCTTCTTTTATTGTCGGAGTAGAATTAGGAGCCGGCGCTGGAGTGGGGATGTTTTTTGGAAGTCTTTTGATTGGAATGATCGCGTATGGGATAGGGGAGATATGCACTTTACTTGCGAAGATTAATGATAAATTATCTTGCTTAAATAAATAATAATAAAATGTGTTATCGAATAAACGATGAGAGGTTTATCAAAATATCAGATGAGGAAGAATATCATATTAATTTCCTCAGAACTGAGAAGCAATATATCATTATCAATACCAAAGATGAAATTGAGGCGATCAAAGATTCCCTGGAAGATATGGCACAGTATATGGAAGATCTGAATCTTTTGAATGAGGAGATTTAGTTGATATTGGATATATTAGGGGATAAGTAATTGGTTACGATTGAGCCACTGTCATGCAGGCATGACGGCAATGTCATTAAGTTAAGAGTTGATTTTGATAATCGGCTCTTTTCATATGCTTTATGGATACAAAAGCCGTTAAGTTAAGAAAATAGATAAAATACTGCATCTGAAACCCGACAAATTAGAGTCTCTGATACTGAAAACAAAGGGATTTATACTTTTTTTTCGTAACTTGAACAAACATAAGACCTTTACTTATGCTACACGATAAATTTTGACCGAAGTATTACTCACAATTCACCGAAGTTTTACTCATATTTGCCGAAGTATTACTCACAATTCAAATACAAGGTATATCACCTGATGCATTACACCGGAGTTTTACTCACAGTTCGAAATGTACAAGACGTAACACCTAATACAATGTTCCAAAGTTTTACTCACAATTGCCAAATATAATAATACTTTCATTTCTCTTGAAATTTGCCACAAATGATGGCATAGTAATCATAAAGGAAGCACCACCGTCAAGCAGGCTCCCGTTCATCTCCGGATGATCAGCTCCTGTATTGGTAAGGGCTTCTTTTATTGTTTTTGGGAACTCGGAAAAGTGTATATCTTTATCCTTAAGCCTTTGTTCAACTGAATATCTTCGTAATGCCTTTGCCGTAAAAGGTTGGATAGCCAATTATGAAGACGATCATTTCTATACAGGATTCGGAGCATTGTTTGCAATGGCTATACAAAAGAATGAAGACGATTTCGATCCTGAGTATTTTTGCCAAGATGGATGTGGAGCAATTATTTACAAAGACAGAGCACCTTGGGAGATGTCAGAAAGAGTTAAGAAAATGAGTGAAGCTGATATGTCTGCTATATTTAAGAAATATCTTGACGAACTTGACGTTTCCGCAACAATACGTAGGCAATCCGTTTTATTTTTAGAGTAAAAATGCTACAATATCCTTACCAAGAAGGATCCCCTTTGGGTAAACAGAGGAAGTCCGACTTGGGGCTTTCTCTGACTTGGAATATTAGAGGAAAATGCTGTATGTTAGGAGGATTATCCATGGATGTCACTGTTGAAACAACTGAACTTTTAGAAGAATTAGATAAAGGTATTGATGATATGGAAAATGGTCGCGTTACGCCTCATGAAGATACTATGAAAATCTTAATGCAGCGGTATGACGACTATGTATCACAAAATCCTTGAAACTGACGAAGCCATTAAGGATATACACCATATTTCATGTGAAGCATATGATTTTACAAGAGATAAAAAATCAGGTCTTGCATCCCTTTAATTATATGATGCAACCACTACAAATATGGCAATATTTCCAAACAGCTTTAGCACAACAGATATAGAATATCGTGGTTATGTGATTCATATACTTCCATTCGGAAATTATAACTTATTTTATACAGTTAATGATGAAAGTAAAAAAATCTATATACTGCGAATCCTTTATCAAAAACAGAACTGGCGGCGAATCCTAAGAGTAGACAATACTTATCATATTCGTGGCAGAAAAATTATTCAGTAAATCACAAACGCTCTCAATCGAACATTCGGTTGGGAGCATTATTTTTTTTGTTTTAAAAGATAGTTGAAAATACCAGATTTTCTTCTTAATTTTAGGCATTCTTT
>JAILBM010000364.1 GCA_024680925.1 Butyrivibrio sp. | reverse complement strand
TGGAGTCAGCTACAACACAGGATAACAATGATTCAATAGCTGCAAGGATTGCAATGGTAAAAGCATCTGCCATAACTGACTGAACTGCTGAAAATGAAAGCTCTGGCATTGTGAATGTAGGAAGTTTTCCACTGATAGTATATAAATCACCAATTGTATTAACTTCCATTCCAAGGCCCTTAACCATAAGGATACCTACAAATACTGCTATAAGTGATCCTGGAATCTTCTGGTTAATATAAGGCCATATAATAAGAACTGCAAGGCACACAAGTCCCACAATCATAGCCTGATTATTTATTGTTGAAAAGTTATTTACTACCGCTGCAACCTTTTCTGTAGTCTCAATTGTTGTAGTTCCTGCCGGATAAGTAAGTCCAAAGAAATCCTTGAGCTGACCAATTACAATTGTTACTGCAATACCAGCTGTAAATCCTGTAGTAATTGTGTATGGAATAAATTTGATAAGACTTCCAAGTTTAAGAAGTCCCATTATAATAAGAATAATTCCGGCAATTATTGTTGCAAGGGCCAGACCTGACATTCCGTTTTTAGCAACAATTCCTGCAACTATTGTAGCAAATGCTGCTGTTGGTCCTGCTATCTGAACTCTGCTACCTCCAAGAAAAGAGATAATAAAGCCTGCCACAATTGCTGTATAAAGACCTTCTTCTGGTCCTACTCCTGAAGCAAGAGCAAGGGCGATTGATAAAGGAAGTGCTATAATTGCAACGATTATACCTGCAATTAAATCCTTAACAAATTGCTCTTTAGTGTAGCCCTTAAGAGCGGTAAATAACATTGGTTTTAGTTTTTCATGATCCATTTTAAGATTCCCACCTGTAATTATAAAAATTTTATAAACAAAATAACCGAACAAGATTTTACGCCTATATAAACGTTTTTTCAATATCCATCTGTATAAAAAAAGCTAGGGATTATAGGCTTTTCTTTGTATAAGTTTTCAATGCTTTCAATTATAAACACTCCTTTGCCACATGTTTCGTTCCAAAATTCATAATTTCAGGGTGTAAAAAAATGGTAATAGAAATTACGTTTAATAATTTCTATTACCACTAAAAAATCAGTTTTTTTATCTAAAAATTTAAAAGTCCCGGTAGTACCAATCTACATAATGTTCTGAAATGACTATATCCCTTTTATGTCAGTTCAGTTTAAACAAAGTATTGAGAATACCTCTTCCAAGGCTGGCTCCCACATTGCCGCCAAGGGTTTTTCCAAATTTACCAAAGGTTCCGCCTACAGCTTTTCCAACTTCACGGCCAACAGTACCGCCTACACTGGTAGTAACTGATTTAACAGCTTTCTTCTTGGAATTTGCGGCCTTTTTGGCTGCTGCCTCTTCTTCCTTGGCTTTCTTTTTGGCTTCTGCCTCAGCAAGCTTTTGTGCTGCAGCATCAGCTTCTGCCTTTTGGGCAGCTTTCTGATCCTCAAGTCCCTTTCTTAAAAGAAATTCATAGGCTGAATCATTGTCTACAGGATTTGCATACTTACTATATAAGAAGTTATTTTTAATCTCGCTTTCTCTGACAGCACCATCTATACTTCCCATTTTACTTCGTGGAGGAAGTACACAGCACTTTTCCACAACTGTCGGTATTCCGTCTTCTCCAAGTACTGATATAACCGCTTCTCCGGTTCCGAGAGCAAGAATTGCTTCCTGTGTATCAAAGGAAGGATTTTCCCTATAGGACTGGGCTGCAGCCCTTACTGCCTTCTGCTCTGCAGGTGTATAAGCTCTAAGACCATGCTGGACTTTATTTCCAAGCTGTGCCAGAACTTCGTCTGGAATATCCCTTGGATTCTGAGTTACAAAGTAAATGCCAACACCTTTAGATCTAATGAGCTTTATTACCTGTTCTATTTTTTCCATAAGAGCTTTTGAGGCTCCATCAAACAAAAGGTGTGCTTCATCAAAGAAGAACACAAGCTTTGGTTTATCCAGGTCTCCCACTTCAGGCATGGTCTCAAACAATTCCGCCATAAGATACAAAAGGAAAATTGAATAGAGAGCACCATTACTTATAAGACTCTGGCTATCCAGGATATTGATCATTCCTCTGCCGTTTTGGTCTCTCTGAATAAAGTCCATAATGTTAATGGCAGGCTCTCCAAAAAACTTATCGCCTCCTGCCATTTCCATGGAAACCACCGATCTCATAATGGCTGCAATGCTGACTTTGCTGATGTTTCCATACTCAGCGGCAAGGTCTTTGTTATTTTCAGACACATAATTAAGCATGGACTTAAGATCCTTGGTATCTTCCAGAAGAAGGTTGTTATCATCAGCAATCTTAAAGGTTATGGCAAGAATATCAGATTGAAGGTCATTTAAATCAAGTATTCTGGAGAGAAGTACAGGACCCATTTCGGAGATTGTGGTTCTAAGGGGAATGCCTCTTTCTCCAAATATATCAAAAAATGTTGTTGGGTACTTTTCATAAGAAAAGCCTGCCTCAGCCAGACCAAATTTTTGAATTCTTTTTTGCATGTCATCCGAGTCTATACCGGGCTGACACATGCCTGCCAGATCTCCCTTAACGTCTGCAAGGAAAACAGGCACTCCCATTTCACTAAAGCTTTCAGCCAGAACCTTAAGAGTAATTGTCTTACCTGTACCTGTTGCCCCTGCCACCATTCCGTGTCTGTTGGCCATCTTAGGATTAAGATAGATTGGCTGTCCATTTTCATTATTTGCTATCCAGATTTTTCCGTCTCTAAGCATTTGGTCCTCCCCGGCTTAATTATTTAATGAACTTTTTTACGATTTCCATAGGGTCTGAACCCTTTTCAATAGCTTCCTTAACTACCTTCTCAATCTGTGGCTCAAGAAAATCAGGAATATTGATATCAGCAACTTTTTCAATTGTTTTAGCCGGTGCTGACTGAAACTCTTTTAAAAGAGCTGGATCAGCCTGAATCTTCTTAACTATCTGTGTTACCTTCTCTTGCATATTTGCATCCATTTTGTTCCCCACCTTTCTTTTTAAAAGACAAAATTAACGTTATATCTAGATTATACACCATTACAAACGTTTTATTGATATGTTTTTGAACCTTATATGTAAAAAAGTTAGCAAAACTAATTTTAGTGTTTGAATTCTGTAGAACAAAGAATGTCGCTTGCGACATTCTCGCGCCGAGCGCGGCCTAATTTATGCAACATTTACCTATCGCGCGAGTGCGCATCCTTAGCGGAGCGTTTTTTATATCATAGGAAAGCAATTTCCTATGATATAAAAAACA
>JAILBM010000363.1 GCA_024680925.1 Butyrivibrio sp. | reverse complement strand
TTGTATCACAGGAGTATTCATATGGGATATATGGAGATAATTCTATAAATATAAACGGGGGAACGATTGATATTACAACCGGCGATACAACAGAAAGCCGAGGAATAGGAATATATAGTGGCGACCTGAATATGACAAGCGGGTCACTCACAGCCACGTCTGGCAAAGGCACAAGACTAAGCCATGGTATATATTGTACAAATGCCACGATAAGCGGTGGAACAGTTGTTGCCACAGCGGGGAATGTCACTGGATATGACGGTAGTACAGGAATTAAAACAACAGCCGGAATAACAATCAGCGGAACCGCAAATGTTACTGCTATCGGTGGTAACGCTACATATCACAGCTCCGGAGTTAAAGGCTCAGTAAATATCACGGGAGGATCACTACTCTGCAAAGGAGGAAATAGTGACACTCGGCCCAGTGGTGCGTATGCATTCGGAAGTTATGGGGTGACTGATGTGTTAACTATTGGAACAAACGCTTCATTTACTGCCAGTGGGATTGATAAGGCAGTATATTCAAGTGAAACAGCTATAAGAAATTCCATCACCGGAACAGGGTGGACTGATACAGCCGGAACAGAAGGAGCCGCAGTTATCCCTGTAAGCACTACCGGTCAGAGTTTTGATTACAAAAAAGTCCAGTTCCCCGAAGTTCATTTATCGAATATCGCAGCCACTGCAATCGGTTACACAGGAACATACGACGGCCAGCAACATGGAATTACTGTAAATATTTCCAATCCTACTTCCGGTGCGACTGTAAAATACGGGACAACAGAGGGAACCTATGACCTGAATACAGCGCCGACTTATAAAAATGCAGGCACATATACCGTTTATTATAAGATCACGGCGGCTGGCTATAATTCAGAGACAGGATCAGCTAAAGTTACAATAAATAAGGCTACGGCATCTGTAACCACTGCTCCTACAGCTGTGTCCGGGCTTACATCTACAGGTCAGGCTCAGGTGCTTATTACATCAGGCACATCATCAGGTGGTACGATGCAGTACACACTTGGGACAAGTGAGACTTCAGCACCCGATTCAGGATGGAGTACTACGCTTCCCGGTGCTACTGACGCTGGTGACTACTATGTATGGTACAAGGTGGTCGGTGATGATAATTATGAGGGAACTGCTCCTGTTTGCATTAAAGTCACAATTTCCGGTTCTTCTGCGAAACAAGAGGAAGAGGAAAAGGCGGAAAAAACCGAGAACATTGATAAGAATCAGAAAAAATCATCTGTATCAACTGTAACTGCCGGCAAGAAAACCATTACCCTAAAATGGAAAAAGCAGGCCAAAGGTGGAATCAAGGGTTACGAAATTCAATATAGCACTGACAAGTTTTTCAAGAAGAATGTAAAAACTATAACTATCAAGAAAGCCAAGATTACTTCTACTAAGATCAAGAAACTTAAATCCAAGAAGAAGTATTACGTAAGAATCCGTACCTACAAAATGTCCGGTTCAGAAAAGGTATACTCTAATTGGAGTAAGGCTAAGAGTGTTAAGGTAAAATAAACTTCTGATTTAAAAAAAGAGCGAAATTTCAAAATAATTGGGGATTATATTTATGAAAAATATCACTAAGAATCATGCCAGTGTAAAAGTATTATGTAAAGATTAAGATTATAGTGAAGAACAAATAAGATGGGGAGGCTCTGTAAAGAACCTCCTTAATCTGCTAAAATTGTATAGAGACGACAATTAAGTTTCTATCAGGATAAAGAGACATCTCTATGAATGAAAAAATAAAAATCATTCTTGAAACAGATCCTGCATACGACCATCCCCAGATTATAATCAGAGCGTCTGAAAAAACGGAGCTGATTGATAAGATCATTGAGGGCATCAGGCAGTACGCAAAAGATGATTCGGATGCCAGGATAGCAGTTAAAAAGGATGACAGCGATATTCTCATTGATAAAAAGGATATAATTCGTATTTATACAGAAAGCCGAAAATTAAAGATCTGTACTTCTTCCGGTATTTATGAATCACGTCTGGCTCTTAGGGAATTTGAGGAAGCACTTGATTCTGATAAATTTGTGCGCATAAGCCGTGCGGAAATCATCAATCTGAAGATGGTTTCAGGCTTTGATTTAAGTTTTGCCGGCACGATAAAGGTTATTTTCATTGATAAAAGTGAGACCTGGGTTGCCAGACGTTATGTGAAAGACTTGCAGAAAAGGCTTGCCCTTTTAAGAAAGGGTGGTGACAGGTATGAGTAGACTTACAAAAAGTGCCTTAATAAAAGGAATTGCAGGATTTTTTATCGGTCTGTTGATAGGGATAACTATATTCTGCTTTTCGAATATTGATAATCTGGATAACGTTATAGTTACGGGAGATGTTCTGTTTAAAATTCTTGCGGGCGGAATATACGGAGCGATAAGTATGGGTGGCTCGGTTGTTTATGAAATAGACAGCATGAGCATAGCAGCAGTGACTTTTTCTCATTTTGCCATCACTTTTTCCGGATTTATTATGCTGTCGTTTGTCCAGGAATGGCTTGATTTTTCAAGCATGTTTTTCAGAATGCTTATTGCATTGTGGATTGTGGTATATGTCTTCATCTGGCTGGCAAATTACCTCTCGTATAAAAGTAAGGTTAAAAAGCTGAATGAAGATTTGAAGGCTATCAGGCGGGAAGAGAAGGATTGAACACAAAAACGGCGAGGGATAAACCCTCGCCGGATCGATCAGCACTCCTTTTTACTTGATTATGTCTAAGATCTTTATATGAGCCTTGATCAGAGCATAATATTTCTCACTCTTTTCTTTTCCATATTTGGTCTGCAAGGCTCTTCTTTTTGTGGTTTGCGATGCGATCGCTATAAGCTGCATTCGATGAATGTCACTTCTTTAGGCGACTTCTTAAGTGTGATCAGATTTTTGTAATTCATATGCGGGCTTTTCGCAGTATAAAAAACAAGAATCTCATCTTCATCTGCAACAGTATCAAGCAGAAAAATCCAATTATCTCCAACATTCTCACTGTCAATAAAATATTTTTTGCTCATAAGTACCTTAGCTGATCGAACAAGATCATTAACAATTAAAAAATAAACATATG
>JAILBM010000355.1 GCA_024680925.1 Butyrivibrio sp. | reverse complement strand
TCATTATTTTGATACAGATAATAATGGAGAAGCATTTATGGCAGTAAAGCCTACAGGAAACAGGAGCTGGAAATGCATGCACAAAATCGGTGCTTCTTTTATGGGATTTCCTCATTTGTATTATCCTTCAAATCCGGAGTTCGCAAGGAAATTTGTAGAAAATGCAAAACTGTACGAGCATAAAACCATTTAAAACCTATAAGCATTGGGAGCTACTATGAACTATTCATTAAGAGATGTTCTTGATGGAAAATTGAAAATAGAATACATTGACACTGATCTTGAAAAAAAAATTAATTCAAACTGGGACAGAGTATCAAAACCTATAAACGGCTTTGGAGAGTTTGAAAAGCTCATAGCCAGGATTGGTTCGGTCCAGGGACTTGAGATACCTGACCTTGAACATAATAAGCTGATTGTATGCTGCGGCGATCATGGAATCGTGGAAGAGGGCGTAAGCCAGACAGGTCAGGAGGTAACCAGACTGTGTGCTGAAAATATCGGTAAAGGCCTGACCACCGCAGGTGTTATGGCTTCATCTCTTGGAATTGATATTACAGCGGTTGATGTGGGAATAAATTATCCTGGGCAAATTCCCGGTACAGTTTATAAACGTATAAAAAACGGAACAGATAACTTTTTAAAAAAGGAAGCTATGAGCCTTGATGAATGTGAAAAAGCCATTCAGACGGGAATGGACCTAGCTTCAGATGCAGCTTTAGAAGGCTGTAAAATGATACTTGTTGGGGAAATGGGAATAGGAAATACCACAAGTGCAGCGGTTATGGCAGGTTACCTTCTTGATCTAAAGGCAGATGACGTTACCGGGAGAGGTGCAGGTCTTGATGATAAAGGACTTATTAGGAAAAAAGAGGTGGTGGAAAAGGCTCTTTCTATGTACAGGAACCTTTCACCTGTTGAAGTTATGTCTCATTTTGGCGGCCTGGAGCTTGCTGCCATGACAGGGATAATAATAGGTGGGGGCCTTAATCATATACCGATTGTTCTTGATGGCATGCTCAGTATGATTTCAGCTCTTGTTGCAGAGAAAACAGCACCGGGATGCAGAAACTATCTTATTCCTTCCCATAAAAGCAAGGAGCCTGTGGCAGTAAGGCTTTCAGAGGTACTTGGACTTAATCCGGTTATAGATGGCAGGATGGCTTTGGGGGAAGGTACAGGTGCAGTTATGATGGTGTCACTTTTAAAAATGGCAGAGGTTGCCTATACAAGGGCTCTTAAATTTGGAGATTCCGGAGTAGAGCAGTATAAGAGGTTTTAAATACAGATGATCATGTTTATATACGGAGGCAGCAGTAGTGGCAAATCGGCCTATGCCGAAAAGTGTCTTTCAGAAATACCTGCAGATAAAAAATATTATCTTGCCACCATGGATGCCCATGACAGCGAGAGCTTAAAGAGAATTGCAAAGCACAAAAAAGCAAGAGAAGGTAAGGGCTTTATTACTATTGAGTGTCCCACAGACATACCAAAGGCTTTGGAAAAAGTAGATGAGAAGGCTTCAGTAGCAGTTTTAATAGAATGTATGTCAAACCTTGTTGCCAATGAAATGTTTGGAAAAAATAAACTCTTTGACAGTAAAGACTGTGCCAAGAAGATTATTAAAGATATAGAGCTTTTTTCCAAAAAGATAAGTCATTTAATAATAGTCAGTAACAACATTTTCGAAGACGGAATTGACTATGATGAGGGTACAAAAGAGTATTTAAAGGCTCTTTCAGCGGTAAATAAAGAAATTACAAAAATGGCTGATAAAAATACAGAGGTTGTGGTTGGAATACCTGTAGATATGGGTAAATAGTGTTATGAAAATAATAAGGTCGATAATTGTGGCATTTTCAATGTATTCAAGAATCCCCATGCCAAGGTTTGATTGGGAAAGCGAAGATATGAAATATCATCTTATCTTTTTTCCATGGGTAGGAATGGTAATTGCAGCTCTGGAATATTTATGGAGAATGCTTGGAGATAAATTTAATATAGAAGTCGTTGCCTTTGTGGCTGTCAGTATAGCCATTCCTCTTATAGTTACAGGGGGATTTCATGTAGACGGCTTTATGGATACGTCAGATGCTCTGTCATCCTGGCAGGATAAGGAGAAAAGGCTGGAAATCCTAAAGGATCCCCACATAGGTGCTTTTGCCGTTATAAGGCTGGTAATAGCCATACTTATCCTTGCAGCTTCTCTTTCGGTAATGGATTTTAAATGTTTTAAGGTCTGGTTATTTTCCTTTTTTTTATCAAGAGTTTTAAGCGGTATATCGGTGGTCAGATTTAAAAATGCCAAAAAGGATGGTCTTCTTAATACCGAATCCAAAACTGCCGGGAAAAATGCTGTTTTCGGATGGCTCCTGGCGGAGGGGATTTTGGGAGCTGTGCTTATGATAATTACTTCTCCTGTGGTTGGTGCTTTATCATTAACTACCCTGTTAGTTTGCTTTTTTTACTATAAAAAAATGGCTATGGATAAATTTGGAGGCATCACCGGAGATCTGGCAGGATGGTTTGTTTGCGTAAGTGAAGTATGGTGTAGTGTTGTCTGTGGGATAGGAGCATTATGGTACTTATAATTGGCGGAAGTCATCAGGGTAAAACTGAATATGCAAAAGATAATTTTAAGGACTTCAGGATTTTGGATGACCTTCATTTATATATTAAGAAACGACTTTCCGAAGGAATTGAAGAATCTGAGATACTATCGGAAATAAAAGATACTGTCAGAGAAGGCAGCTGGGTAATAATTGCAGATGAACTTGGAAACGGTGTAGTTCCCATGGAGCCCTTTGACAGAAAATACAGAGAAGTAACCGGTAGAATCCTTATAGAAATTGCAGCAAATTCTAATGAGGTTTACCGCGTAGTCTGCGGACTTGGACAGAAAATAAAATAATATCAAAGGATGTTTATGAACAGAATAATATATTTGATTCGTCATGGAAAAACTCCGGGAAATCTGGAAAAACGATATATTGGTATAACTGATGAGGAATTAAGCCCGGAAGGCATAGCTGAGCTGAAAAACATTCATTATCCAAAGACAGATATTGTTTTTTCAAGTCCTTTAAAAAGAGCTCTTTCCACAGCTGAAGTTCTTTTCCCGGAGGCAAAGCCCATAATTATTGAAGACATTAGAGAAACGGATTTTGGTGAGTTTGAAGGTAAAAATTATGATGATCTAAAGACAGATCCAGGATATCAGGCATGGATCGATTCCGGAGGGAAAGCTCCTTTTCCTTCAGGAGAGTCATTCGAAGAGGCAAACATCAGAGCTTTAAAGGGCTTTAGAAAAATACTTGAGCTTTCACAGGATAAGAGAACAGTTTCTGTAGTGACCCATGGCGGAGTTATCATGGCTGTATTACAGAATCTCTTTGGAGGGGATTATTACGATTATCATATAGAGAACGGAAAGGGGTACTCTTTTGAAATATCATCTGATGGCCTTTGTAGCAGGCTTTCTTCTGGATTGTATACTGGGTGACCCTATGGGGTGGCCTCATCCAATAAGATGGATAGGAAGTCTCATAGCTCATTTATCGGATTACTTTTTAGAAAAGGCCGAAAAAAAAGCAAATTCTAAGAAATTAAATAAGGAAAATGCCCAAAATGAAAACGGTTATTTGGGGAGATTAAAAAGAAGTTATGGAGTGAGCCTTGTTATTATTGTAATAGCAGTGCCTGCTCTTATTACTTTTTTCTTGTTATTTG
>JAILBM010000353.1 GCA_024680925.1 Butyrivibrio sp. | reverse complement strand
AAAAAAGGAAAGGATTTCCCCATGGTTGTTGATAACTGTTCTTGTGGCAATAATCATTCCGTTTTTGGGATCTACACGAATGAATTCCCAGTTTATGGTTACACTTTTTTACGGTATTGCCATTGCAGCAGGGTTCTCTTGTATAGCGATTGATAATGAAAGCTATGGATTTGCTTTAATTGGTAAAGAAACTGAATCTGACGATGTTGAAGAATCAGAAACTGATGAAGATGTGATCATAGATGCTCACAATGAGCCTGAGGTAATCAGACCTATGGTAAATGAAATTGATGAAGTGACCATTGAAGAGGGTGAACCTGAGGAAATTTATGAAGAGGAACAGATTTCGGATGAAAATATTGTGGTAGACAGTGAAGCTGAGGAAATTTCTGTACAGGAAAACGAACCGGAAGATACAACCAAAGAGAATGTTTTAGTCAAAGAACAACCAAAACCAGAAAATAAAGTCAGATTCGTTCCGGAAGGAATGGTTGTACCTATGGGCGAAGAGGATGAGGAAGATTTCGTAACTCCTACTCATATGAAGATGCCTGTATATAAGGAATCTGAACCTATTGCCATTAACAGAAAAGATAAAAATAAAGAAGATTTGTCATCCGCAACAGCTAAAAAGGATGATTTTGCTATAGATATAGAAGATGGAGATGATTTTGCCATTTAAAAATAATTTTGAAAGGTGCTTTTTTAATGAAGATTGAAGAGCTTAGTGCTTACGAGGTTTTAGAGAAAAGACATATTGAAGATTTAAATTCAGAAAGTTATATAGTTAAACACAAAAAGACAGGGGCAAGACTTGCTCTTTTGTCTAACGACGATGAAAATAAGGTGTTCTATATTGGTTTTAGAACTCCTCCTACAGATTCCACAGGTGTTGCCCATATTATTGAGCATACTGTTCTTTGCGGCTCTAAGGAATTTCCTTTAAAGGATCCTTTTGTAGAGCTTGTTAAGGGATCTCTTAATACATTTTTAAATGCCATGACTTATCCCGATAAGACAGTATATCCTGTTGCAAGCTGCAATGACGTGGATTTTCAGAATCTGATGCACGTTTATCTGGATGCTGTTTTTTATCCTAATATTTATCAGACCCAAAACATATTCCGCCAGGAAGGCTGGCATTATGAGATGGAAGATGAGAACTCAGATCTTACTATAAACGGTGTAGTTTATAACGAGATGAAGGGTGCATATTCATCCTCCGATGATGTTCTTTCCAGAGAGATTCTCAATTCTCTGTATCCTGATACAACCTATGGTATTGAATCCGGCGGAGATCCTTTATTTATTCCGGATCTTACTTATGAGAATTATCTTGATTTCCACAGAAGATATTATCATCCATCCAACAGCTATATTTATCTTTATGGCAATATGGATATGGCCAAGAAGCTTAAATATATTGATGAAGCATATCTTTCACACTTTGACAGCCTGACCATTGATTCACATATTGATGATCAAAAGGCTTTTGATGCACCAAAGGAGCTTCACAAAAAATATTCAATTATGAAAGAAGAATCTGAGGCTGATAATACATTCCTTACATATAACTGCAGCGTAGGTACAACCCTTGACAGAAAAGAATATGTAGCTTTTGAGATTCTTGATTATGCCCTTTGTTCTGCTCCTGGAGCACCTTTGAAGAAGGCTCTTATAGACAAGGGAATAGGTAAGGATGTTTACAGTGAATATGATAACGGCATTAAGCAGCCTATGTTCTCTGTAATTGCCAAAAATGCCAATGCAGATCAGAAGGATGATTTTGTAAACTGCATCAGAGAAACTCTTAAAGAATTGGCAGAAAAGGGCATAGATAAGAAGTCCTTACTTGCCGGTATTAATCTTTATGAATTTAAATATAGAGAAGCTGATTTTGGAAGATTTCCTAAGGGACTTTTATACGGCCTTCAGGTTCTTGATTCCTGGCTTTATGATGATATGAAGCCATGGATCAATATTGAAGCTAACGAGACTTATGCTCAGCTCAAAAAAGATGCGGAAACAGATTATTTTGAAAAGCTTATTAAGAAATATCTTCTTGATAACAGTCACAGAACGGTTCTTCTTCTTGAGCCTGAACAGGGACTTACCGAAAAGCAGGATGAAGAGTTAAAAGCTAAGCTCGCAGCCTATAAAGCATCTCTTTCAGATGAAGAGATAAAGACTATTGTCAAAGAAACCAAAGAGCTTAAGGAATATCAGGAAACACCTGACTCACCGGAAAATCTTGCCAAGATACCTCTTTTGACTTTAGAGGATATGAAAAAAGAGGCTGATCCTTTTATTTATGATGAGAGAAAAGTGGGAAATCAGAAGGTGCTATTCCATAATATATTTACCAATGGAATTGCCTATTTGAATTTTGTATTTAATATTAAGAATGTTCCGACAGAACTTCTGCCTTATACTCCTGTTCTTAAGAGCGTCCTTGGTATGATGGATACTCTTAACTATAGTTATGGAGATCTCAATAATGAGATACATATTCAGACCGGTGGTATTAACGGAGCTATAAGCACTTATATCAATTCTCAGAAAATAACTGAGTTTGAGACAACCTTCGAGGTATCCTCCAAGGTTCTTGTAACCAACATGAACAAAGCCTTTGAGCTGGTTCATGAAATCATTATGAATACAGTTTTTGGCGATAAGGAACGTCTTGTGGAGATCTTAGAGGAGCTTAAGTCCAAGATGCAGTCTGACCTTGC
Source organism: Butyrivibrio sp. (assembly GCA_024680925.1). Taxonomy (GTDB): domain Bacteria; phylum Bacillota; class Clostridia; order Lachnospirales; family Lachnospiraceae; genus Butyrivibrio. Next base: position 4,433 of record JAILBM010000353.1, on the reverse strand, counting down.
TTCAAGCGGACATCAGACAGCAGCTATAAGAGCAGGCTCTTATGTATCCAAGACTGCCATGATTTCAGATATGACTAATGGTATAGGATGCTACAGACTTATAGAGAAGCTTTGCGATGAAGCTAAGGATGAAAATAAGCTTAATGAACTTATCGATAAGCTTACTACCTTGTCTAAGATTATTTTCAGAAAAGAAAATCTTATGATAGATTTCACTTCTGAAGAAAAAGATTATAACAACATCGAAGCCTGTGTAGAGCCTTTTGTATCAGCACTTTACACAGAAGAGATAAAAACAACACCGTTTGAACTGGTACCGGTTAAGAAAAATGAAGCTTTTCAGACTGCAGGACAGGTTCAGTATGTATGTCGTGCCGGTAACTATGTTACAAAGGGACTTGAATATGACGGAACTCTTAAGGTACTTCAGGTTATGATGGGATATGATTATCTTTGGAGAAATATCCGTGTTCTTGGCGGAGCCTATGGCTGCATGAGCGGATATGGCCGAAACGGCAATTCATATTTTGTTACTTACAGAGATCCTAACCTTGAAAAGAGTATTGAAGTATTTGAAAAAGCAGCTGATTATTTAAGAAATTATGATGAAAGCGACAGAGCTATTTTGCAATATATAATCGGTGCAATCAGCAGTCTTGATACACCTAAGACTCCTGCCACCAAGGGAATATACGGCATGACAGCTTATCTTTGCCATTCTGAAATGTCCAGAATACAGAAAGAGCGCGATCAGCTTCTTGGTACCACAAAAGAAAAAATCAGAAAAATGGCTGATTATGTAGACGCATTTATGAAGGATGAATGCCTTTGCGTAATCGGAACCGCTGATAAGATTGAAGAAAACAAAGAACTGTTTATGAAGGTGGATCAGCTTATTCACCAGTAATTGTTTTAGATGGAGAAATGTATGACCAGTCCAGATAATTTTAAAACCGGCTTTATAACTCTGATAGGCAGACCAAATGTTGGTAAGTCAACTCTTATGAATCAGATGATAGGTATGAAGATAGCTATTACCTCCAATAAGCCTCAGACTACCAGAAACCGAATACAGACGGTGTATACCGATGATGAAGCTCAGATGATTTTTCTTGATACACCGGGTATTCATGAGTCCAAAAATAAGCTCGGGGAATATATGGTTAAGGTTGCGCAAAGTACCCTGGATGAAGTAGATATCATACTTTGGCTTGTGGAACCCAGTACCTTTATAGGCGCCGGAGAGCAGGAGATTATTAAGAAGCTGAAGAAAAGCAAAAAACCTGTTATTCTTGTTATCAATAAAATAGATACAGTGGATAAAGAAAAGCTTTCTTCTTTTATTGAAAGATATCAGAAGGAAATGGATTTTGCCGAGATTATCTGTACCTCTGCTCTTAAACGTGAAAATATAGATACCCTTATGGATGCCATAAAGAAGTATCTGCCTTACGGTCCGGCTTTTTATGATGAAGATACTGTTACTGATCAGCCTGAAAGAGATATTGTTGCCGAGATAATAAGAGAGAAGGCCCTAAGGCTTCTTAAGGATGAAGTGCCTCATGGTATTGCCGTAACTACAGAGTCCATGAAGGAAAGACAACGTGAAAAAGACGGCGAGATGATAATGGATATTGAAGCTACAATTATCTGCGAAAGAGATTCCCACAAGGGAATAATTATTGGTAAAAACGGTACGATGCTTAGGAAAATAGGTTCCCAGGCGCGAGTTGATATTGAAAAGCTTATAGAGTGTAAAACCAATCTTCAGCTATGGGTTAAGGTCAGAAGAGACTGGCGAGATGATATGGCACAGATGAAGACCTTCGGTTACGATGCGAGAAAAAATAAATGAATGACAATCAGGTAACTGTTAAAGGAATGGTAATAAAGCATATTCCCGTTGGAGAAACAGATCTTGCAGTAACAATTCTTACCTTGGAAAGAGGTAAGATATCTGCCTTTGCCAGAGGCGCCAAAAAGCCAAACGGCAAGCTGACAGGAAATGTGGAGCCATTTTGCTTTGGAAACTTTAAATTATATGAAGGAAGAACCTCATATAATATTATGGAAGCCGATATTGATAATTATTTTGAAAGCTTTAGACAAGACCTGGAAGGTGCCTGCTATGGCACCTTTTTTCTTGAACTTGCGGATTATTATTCCAGAGAAAATAATGATGAGACCCAGCTTCTGGCTCTATTATATCAGTCGCTGAGGGCTTTGGAGAAACCAGGTTTTTTGCGAAAGCTTGTCAGATGTGTTTATGAAATCAAGGCTCTTTCCATAAATGGGGAATATCCGGGACTTCCTTCCTACAGACAATGGAATCCTTCAACGGCCTATGCCCTTGATTTCATTGCAAATACTGCGGTTGTTAAACTATTTACTTTTAAAGTAAGTGATGAAGTTCTGGATGAACTGTGCTTGATCACGAATTATTACAGAAAAAATTTTATTGACAGAGAATTAAAGAGTCTTGAAATGATAAAGACTTTTGAATAGACTTTTATAGTCTTCTTAAACTCATTATTGAAAATGAATTTTAAGTTGGCTATAATTACTTTGTTCTGTGCACTTTTATAAATATGAGGCTGGGGAGTATGTTTTTGGTTGACTTTACAAGAAAAAATAGATCTGCTATAGCACTGATGCTTATTGTTGTGTTTCTTACAGGATGTGGCTTTTCTCCTGAAAAGGCAGAAAATTCAACAATCAGGATTCTGGAAGACGGAAGTATAACGCAGATTATAATAGAAGATTTTGAGGCAGACAGTTACGATATTGATGAGCTTAAGAAAATGGCCGACTCAGAGGTTACAGCTTTTAATATCGCAAACGGAGAAGGAAGCGCCAAGATACAGAGCATTGAACAGGAAGATGAAAATGTTCGTGCAATTATGAACTTTATTTCTGATGATATTTATACCGAATTTACCGAAGAAGTTTTATTTTACGGTACCGTAAGTGAGATGCTTGATGCGGGTTATTCTCTTCCTGGAGATATGATTACCCCTGACGGCGATCCTATAGATGCAGATCAGTTTTATGATAAGGAAGAACAACATGTAATAGTTCTTTCCGAAGATATAAATGTTGTTGTACCATATAAAATTGAATATATGAGCAATGGCACTGAACTTGTTAATAGTAGAGAAGCAAATGTATCCGGAGTAACGGATTCTTTAGCATTTTTGCTTCTTGTTAAATAAAGGAGATTAGGTTATGGAAGCAAACGCAAAGACAATGGACAAAATTGTAGCCCTGGCAAAAGCAAGAGGATTTGTTTATCCCGGCTCAGAAATATATGGAGGTCTTTCCAATACTTGGGACTATGGTAATCTCGGCGTTGAATTTAAGAACAATGTCAAGAAGGCATGGTGGCAGAAGTTTGTACAGGAAAGCCCTTATAATGTAGGTGTTGACTGTGCTATTCTTATGAATCCTCAGACATGGATCGCATCCGGTCATCTTGGCGGATTCTCAGATCCTCTTATGGATTGTAAGGAATGTCATGAAAGATTCAGAGCTGATAAGATTATTGAAGATTTTGCAGCAGAAAATGGTATTAAGCTTGAAACATCAGTTGATGGCTGGAGCCATGAAGATATGGAGAACTTTATCAAGGAACACAGTATTCCATGTCCAACCTGCGGTAAGCACAATTTCACAAGCATCAGAGAGTTTAACCTCATGTTTAAAACCTTCCAGGGTGTAACTGAGGATGCTAAGGATACTATTTATCTTCGCCCTGAGACAGCACAGGGAATATTTGTAAACTTTAAAAATGTTCAGCGTACTTCACGTAAGAAAGTACCTTTTGGTATTTGCCAGATTGGTAAGAGCTTCCGTAACGAAATTACTCCGGGTAACTTTACTTTCCGTACAAGAGAGTTTGAGCAGATGGAGCTCGAGTTCTTCTGCAAACCGGGAACACAGACAGAGTGGTTTGAATACTGGAGAAAAGCATGCTATGAGTGGCTTCTTTCTCTTGGTATCAGGAAGGAAAACTTAAGACTTCGTGACCATGATCCTGAAGAGCTTTCTTTCTACAGCGATCATACAACAGATATTGAATATGCATTCCCATTTACAGATTGGGGTGAGCTTTGGGGAATTGCCTCCAGAACTAATTACGATCTTACAAGACATCAGGAAACATCAGGACAGCCTATGGACTACTTTGATGACGAGACTAACGAAAAGTATATTCCTTATGTTGTTGAGCCATCTCTTGGTGCAGATCGTGTAACTCTTGCATTCCTTTGCGAAGCTTATGATGAAGAGAACATTGGAACAGAAGAGAATCCTGATATGCGTAGAGTACTTCGTTTCCATCCAGCACTTGCGCCTGTTAAGATAGGTATCCTTCCACTTTCCAAGAAGCTCAATGAAGGCGCTGAGAAGATCTACGCACAGCTTTCAAAGAAATA
>JAILBM010000283.1 GCA_024680925.1 Butyrivibrio sp. | reverse complement strand
CCAAGAGGTAAGAGGGCTCAGACCTATAAAGTATACTGTAATGTTATTGCCACAAGAAAAGATAACGGATTGACCAAAGAGCTTCTGGCTGAAAAAGATTTTGTAATTACCAAGGCATCACAAGGAGATTCAAGTTATCTGGTACTTACGGTTCATGACTGGAATTATGGAAGCAGCAGAGAACCTGCCACTGCAGTAGCACTTTATGGTGCTGAAATGGGTACGGTTACTATTTATTACAGACAGGAAGGCGAGGGAGATGATGATTGGACTACAGAAGTTCCAACAGATGCAGGTAATTATGAAGCCTGTGCAAAATCATCAGGTACGGATTCCTATCCTGAAGTTACATCAGTAACAAAAGACTTTACTATAAATAAAATGACATTGGAAACTCCTGCAGATTTTGTAATGAAACCTGACGGCAATGGTAATCACTATGGACTTCTTGACTGGAGTGCAGTTAGTGCTTATAAAGAAAATGCAGGAGTAGATTCAGCATCTGAAGTTACTGTCACCTATGAAATAAAGATTTATCTTGATGAAACTGTAATAGGTACTGAGAGAACTACAGATACCCAGATGGATGTTATCAGCTATATAGTAAATCAGGGACGCTATAAATTTACAGTGCAGGCTCTTGCTACCGACAAGGATACAGGTGCCATAAGTGATAATATTAACTGTAATGACAGCACTGATGTAGCAACTATAAATACACCAATAATAGGTGCCACAGTTTCAACAGATGTGGAAGGTAATACAAAAGAATATGATGGTACTCCCATTACTCTTACTGCAGACTATGCAGACGGTTCAGCGCAGTACTGGTATAAGTGGTACAAAAATGATGTTGAGATAGAAGGTGCAACTGAAAGTACTTATCAGATTACCGAAGTAAATGAAAGTGATTTGTATTCGGCGCAGGTAATGTCTACTTCCACTTCAGCGGACAATGAATGGGTATCAAGTAAAGCGGTACAGGTAACCATAACCCAAAGGCCTGTTAAGATAGAAGGCTTTTCTGATTCAAAGACCTATGATAATACCGCTCTTACCCATGCCGGGGTATATACAGGAGATTCACTAAATGCTTCCGGCGTATATACCATAAGCTACATAGGAATAGCTTATGAAAATGCGGATGCACTGGTAGACGGAGCAGAACTTACCAGTCTTACCTATAGCGGAACGATAACCGGTGCAGGAACAGTTGATAATGAGCCAGCAGCTGCTGTAATTGAAAATGCGGCAGGTGATAAGACAGATAACTATGCCATAACCTATGTTTCCGGATCTCTTACTGTTAATAAAAAGACTGTTACCATGACAGCCCCGGATGATGAAAAGGTTTATGACGGAACAGCTCTTACAGCTCCGGGATTTGGTTACGGAATTGCTGATGATAAGAAGGTTACAATATCAGGTCTGTTAGAGGAACACCAGCTATCAGGTGTTTCTATGACAGAAACGAGTACCAGAACTACCTATGGAGAAACAGACAATGTAATTGATACTGACAGCATAGTAATAACAGATATAAATGATACTAGTGCATCACCTGTAAATTATGCAGGAAACTACAATTTTGTAACAACAAGCGGAACACTTAAGATAACAAAAAGACCAATAACCATAACTGCCGGAAGTGATACCACTACCTATGTTCCGAATATAGCATTTACCACAGATAGTTATGCACTTACAGATGGAAGTCTTGCCGATGGTGATGAAATTACAAGTGTTACAAATACAGGAAGCCTGACAACAGTTGGAAACTGTTCAAACATCTCATCTGATGCGGTTATCCAAAACGGAAACAATGAAGATGTATCAGACAGTTATGATATTACTTATGTGCCAGGTACCTTGACAGTTAATAAAGGAATCCAGGTAATTGAAGCTGATAATGTTTCAAAGGAATATGACGGAAATACTCATACCTGGGATGAAATACAAAGAAGCCTCAAGTATGAGGATGATGTAGAGATTACAGCAACTGCATCAGTAGATAATATCACTACAGCAGGTTCCATTGATGTAACTCTTTCATCAGCTGAAACAGATTTGTTTGAGGCAGCAGCAAAGACTGTAACCTTTACAATTACCCAAAAGGCATTAACTATTACGGCTAAAGATCATGAAAAGACTTATGATGGAACGGCTCTTACAGTGAATGTTCCGGATAATCTCTCAGAACTTTCAGATATAGACAATGATCTGTATGAAGTTAGCGAAAACGGACTTGGAAACGGGGATACAGTAAGTGGACTTACAATATCAGGAAGTCAGTTAATAGTAGGAAGCTCGGCTGCAATTCCGTCTCAGGCTGTGATAAAGCATGGAGAAACAGATGTAACAGCAAGCTATGCTATTAGTTATGCTAATGGAAATCTTACAGTAACAAAAAGAAGTATTACTATTAAAGCAACCAATCACACGAAGGTATATAATGGAGAAGCAATTACATATAGTGGAAAATATACTTCAAATAATCTCTATACTATAAGCGGTAATGGATTGGCACTTGGAGATGAGATTGAAAGCTTTGTCTTATCAGGAAATCAAAGAGTTGTTGGTAAATCTGATATTATTATTGGAGATCTTGCAATAACCAATGGAAATGTTGATTGTACTGATAATTACACTGTAACATATGAAAAAGGTACTCTTACAATTACAAAAGCTACTATCACTTTAACTGCAACTGATATTGAAAAAGTATATGATGGAACCCCTTTAACCTATGAAGGAAAAGATTTTGATGAATTGAGAGATGCATATAGTATTACAGGCATTATTAGCGGCGACACTGTTGCAGATCTTACTTTTACCGGAACAATAACCAATGTGGGAACAACAACGTTTAATCCTTCAGATATTAAGATTCTTAGAGGAAATGAAGACGTTACAGATACTTATGATGTAGTATACGTTCCCGGTGAATTAAAGGTTACCAGAAGATCATTAATTGTTAAAGTTGATGATAAGAGTAGTATATATGGTGATGAAATTGAAAATCTTACATATACTGTAACAAGTGGAACAGAGATATCAGACAATGATGCAGGCATAGTTTTAAAGACAAATGTTAATGCCGGTTCTGATGTTGGTGTATATACTATTACCGCTTCATCTGATAACAATAATTACGACATTGAATTTACTAATGGAAATTACACAATAGTAGCAAGAACTATAACAATAACATCCGCAAGTGAAAGTGCCAAATATGTTCCAGGTATTGCAATTGCTAATGATAGCTATTCGATTACTGAAGGATCATTAGCTAAAGGGAATATATTAAGCTCAGTTACTGTCAGAGGTATACAGACAACGGTTGGAAGTAGTGCCAATGCAGTTTCAGAGGCTATTGTGAAAAATGGTAGTATTGATGTAAGCCATAATTATGATATAACTTACATTCCGGGAACCTTGACAGTTGAAAAGGGCATGCAGGAAATAATTGCTGAAGATCTTAATATAAACTATGATGGCAAATCTCATACCTGGGATGAAATAAGAAGTCACCTTAGATATGAAGATACAAATACCATAAAAGCCATAGCTGATTCTGAAAGCATTACCCTTGCCGGAGAGATTGAAGTAACCCTTACAGCTGATGAAACAGATTTATTTGAAGCTGCTTCAAAGACTGTAAAGGTAACAGTAACGAAACGTGCTATAACAATTACTGCGGATTCCGGACAAAAGAAATATGATGGCAGAGCCTTTAAGCTGGAAAGCTGGAAGATAACTGAAGGAGAGCTTGCTGAAGGTGATGTTGTTGAAGAAGGTTCTGTTTTGGTAAAGGCAGATAATAAGAACGGAAGTATTACAAATGCAGGATCTGTAGTAAATAAGATTTCCGGTGAAGCAATTATTAAAAATGGCGATGTGGATGTTACAAACTGTTATGATATAACCTATAAGGATGGAAAACTGACGGTAAAAGCAGCAAAAGAAAAGTCTGAGGATAATTCTGAGGAGGATGAAAACAGTGATCCTGATAATGATCCGGATAATAATTCAAATGAAGATCCGGAATCAGGAGAACCACCTCGTGATGATCCACAGCCTTCATCTGATCCATCAGAAAAAACACCTACACCGAACCCTGATTTTAATCCGGCACCTGAAGATAATTCTGAGCCGGAGAGAAACAGAGAACCTGATCAGGAAGGTGATAGCTCTACAGAACCTGATAACAGTTCTGAACCTGAAAGTGATAAATCTGTTGCTCAGGATGATGAAGATAAGATTGACTACAGTAAGTTTATAGTTGGAACCGTTAAGAGTGAAGAAGCTGCAGAAGTAATAAGCAGTCAGTCAAATAACAACGTGGTTGTTGTACCGGAGCAGGAGGCAGAGTCCGATATAGTTGACTGTGAAGTGGTATCAGCCGATATTGAGAAAATGGTGGATGAACTTCTTACAGAAGAAGAAAAGGAAACGGTTTCAAATGGAACTAACATCAGGTTCAGAGTAGAACTTAACAGAGATGAAGAGGATACAGTAAAGGATGTTAAGGAAAATGTAACTAAATCCATTTCTTCCAACAGCAGTATTCTTGGAATATTCGATACCAGTCTTTTTGTTAAGATTGGCGACGAAGAAGAGAAGTTAATTGAGCAGGAATACAGTTCCGTAGAGGTTACTTTTAAAATTCCTGACGAACTTTGGGATGAATCACTTATAGGAAACGCGCAGATTCTGAGAACCTATACCGATGAAGACGGAGTACTTGTTACAGAAGTGGCAGTATCGGAAATAACAGACCAGACTGTAGTAATGTATGCAGATAATTATTCCTATTATTCACTTGTCAGTGAATCGGCAGTTCTTACTGAGGAAGAGGACTGTTATATACACTGGATTATATTGTTAATGCTTATTCTTTCGGTATGTAAGGTGATTATCTTCTATCACGGAAAGAAGAAAAAGACCAGAAAGGCTAATGAAAATCAGACCCTTGAATACAGAGATGGCAAGAATAAAAACAAGGAAAAGAAAACAACTCATTATCTTATCCTGGTAGTATTGAATGGAATAGGCGCTGTGCTGGTAGTCTTTGGAAGCTGTGGCTGGGATATTATAGCAGAGATTGCATCAATAATAGTTACAATTATATTTGAAGCAGCTGCATCCCATAGATATAAAAAATATAAGAAAAAGCTTCAAACTGAATCAGTAAAAGATAGAGAAATATATTCCAGATGCGTTGATAAGAATTAAAAAAATGGTGGTCAAATGATATGTACCCTCTTTACTGTTTTGTCCGTAAAGAGGGTACATATCACAAAAGACCACCATTTTTGTTGTGCGTCTAAAGGCGCATGCTTTAATGGATTAAATATATAATACTAGTCATTTATCATTTCATCAGCCTTTAATCTGTCAAATTGCTCTGCAGCGGCACGGACCTGGTCAGAAGCAGCAAGGAAAGCTTCTGCTACCTTTGGATCAAAGTGACTTCCGGAATCTTCCTTTATAATGCTCATGGCTTTTTCAAAAGAGAAAGCATCTTTGTAAACTCTTTTTGAAATAAGAGCATCAAATACATCCGCTACAGCCATTATACGGGCTGATAAAGGAATATCTTCTCCTGATAGTCCGTAAGGATAGCCTTTGCCATTCCATTTTTCGTGATGATAAGCAGCGATATTTTTGGCTTCACTTAGGAAATCTGCATTAGTAAGAGAAGAAATACACTGATCTATAACATTAGCACCATAAATAGTGTGTTTTTTCATTATTTCAAATTCTTCATCTGTAAGCTTACCGGGCTTATTAAGTATAGAGTCGGAAATTCGTATTTTTCCTATATCGTGAAGAGGGGCTGATTTAATAACATTAGAGATGAATTCATCAGTCAGTACATCGGTATAATAGCCAAGCTCCCTCATTTTATACATGATTATTCCCGTATAAGTGGCAGTTTTACGAATATGGTCCCCGGTAGAGGCATCTCTGTTTTCCACAAGATCAGCAAGAACCATAATAAGCTTGGACTGGACCTCTTCAAGATCCTGGGACTGCTTAAGCATATAGGTATAGTTAACCATATTTTCTTCAATGGTCTGAAGGAACGTATAATAGAGATTTTCAATTTCGTCTCCGGTATGAATTCCGATTTCTCTTATACTGTCAACATTTTCCCTGCGGCTTTGAGCATCTGAATAATCAAAGACATTAGCTGTATTTACCAAAGTATTGACAGGATAAATGATATGATATTCCGAAAACCATATACCGGCAAAAACAATGGTTATCATGAACCCTGCACAAAGACATATAAGCCTTGCCATGAATTCTTTTTCATAATTTGTATAATCGTCCATGGATATGTCTGTTCCGGCATAACATATGCATTTGCCGGTATCATCATAAACCGGTGAAAGGGATGTTAAAAAATAACCAATCTGTTCATCGTCAGTGATAAAAGGTTCAATTTCTTCCCCTGCTTTAAGCTTGTCTGTATAGGGCAGAACTGATTTGTCAAATTCAATAAAAGTACCCGGTGGCAGGCCTTTTAATTCCGCTGTGTCCAGATCAAAAATCACTGTGTAGCCGTTATCATTTATTTTATATACAAAGATATACTGGATACTTGAACTTACCAGTTTTATACTGTAGAGCATTTTTTCGGTTTTACTGTATCCCGGCGCATTTTTGCCTTCCTTTATATAAGAATCCACCCGGTCGGTTTCTATTGTATTTGCCACAAGGCGGGATATACCTATGGCTTCACTTTCAAATTCTTTTTCCATATAAGAAAGAAACAACATTCTGCTCATATAGGCTATTACCAGGGTAATGGCAAAACAGGAAATTATTAAGGAAAGAACTATTTTTGCTTTGACGGATATTCTTCGGGAAGTCTTATTGTTGATATTGCTTATCTGATCGTCTGTAAGAGGCTTTTGAAGCCATGCCATTTCACGAATATCGTTTTTGACATTTGCAGGCATTATTTTTATAAGAAAATAGGCAATTCCAACGCAAATGCTTTTATCTATAAAGTTTATAAAGAGATTGGCAATAAAATGACCTATATAAAAATTACATTTTAAAGTCTGCATAAAAAATAAAATGATGTTGTCAATAAGGCCGTCATTATGAATAGTGCCTTCACCCTGTATATAATTCAAAATGCTGCCAAAGAGACTATTGCATACAGATACCAATATCACATATTGAAGTATGAACAGAGCAAATTTAGATTTGTTTTTATAAAATCGGTTGTAAAAGAATGTAGTGGTTATGGCAATAAAAATGTTAAGAACCACATAGTAAACAGAGGGAGGGATAGTAAAAAAGGTTATAACATTTGTTATAAGCGCCACAAGAACACCAGGAAAGTAGCCACCTACAATGGCTACAATGATGGTGCCGATGGTATCGAGATATAAAAGCTTTTTGAGGCAATGGTTTGCAAAAGCATTAAATATCAGGTTAAGAGCAATGCCCATTACCAAAAAAAGAATAAATCTGAATAGTCTTCTTTTTGTGATGTTTTTTAACATATTCATAAGGGCCTCGCAAATAAATTTTCATGTATATTCTACAATATTAAATTATAAAAAAAACAATTTTTAGATAATTTTTAAAGAGATATTCTTTTTTAATAAGTATATATGGTTTTATATTTAACTTAAAAGAATTTAATTAAAAATGGAAAAAAGAAGATAACCATTGTATAATAGGCAATATCAGTCTAGAGAAAAGTTTCAAATAGCATTATGCGGGGAGTTTAAATGAACGAACAGGATGAAAGATACAGTACAGCAGAGGAAGCAATCACAGATGCCTTTCTTTTGCTGATAAAGGATAAGGACTATGATAAAATAACGGTTTCGGATATAGTTAAGAAATCGGGAATTGTCAGAAGTACTTTTTATAATCATTACGAAAGTGTTCTTGATCTTATAAATGCAGTTGAGGATAAGACCATAGATGATATTTTCAGGCTTATGGAATCTTTTCATCCCAAGGATGATCATGAGCTATGTAAATCTTATTTTCTTGCCATTTGTAATTACACAAAGGATAATCCTTTTTTATCAGGACTATTTAAAAGCCCGAGAGGAGATTCTTTCATGGAGAAGACCATGGACATGTTTCACAGATATGTTTCGGAAACAGGAAGAAATGAGTCGGCAAAACCAAGGTCCAGAGATCATTTTACTTTTCTTTTGGCAGGAACCATAGGCTTTACCGTAGGTGTTCTTCACAAATGGTCAGCGGAGAACTTTGAGTCCCCCGCTGAAGATGTTGCTGATGTATTGGCACAGGCTTTTTTAACCGGAGTTCTTCCGTTTTTATGGGATTAAATTTATACAGCCTGTTTTTTTACATTGGTGTTTGATGCGTCAAATCGCTTGATCTTGCCTGTGGAATTTCTGGCAAAAGGCTCATCCCTTACAACAATCTTAGTTATATGTCTGTAAGTTGGCTGAGTGCTGTTATATTCATCAATCAGGGTCTGGAGGGAAGCTGATACTGCTTCTTTTGTCAGGCCCTTCATTTTTATAAGCTCTTCTTCAGGATAGATAGTTGCTGTAAGTCCGTTGTTTTCACCGCTTATGATGATTTCGGAAACAAGAGGATTGATGGAGAGCTTATTTTCAATCTCTTCCGGAGATACATTTTCACCATTGGACATAATAATAAGATTCTTAACACGTCCATTTATAAAAAGATACCCGTCTTTATCAAGGTATCCCTTGTCTCCTGTATGAAGCCATCCGTCCTTTAAGGCTTTTGCAGTTTCTTCAGGCATCTTGTAATATCCCTTCATGACACTGCTACCCTTAACCAGAATCTCTCCATCTTCAAAGGAAAGTTCTGCATTCGGAAGAGGCTTGCCGATAGAACCGGGCTTGTAATTTGCCAGGGTATTGGTGGTAATAACAGGAGAACATTCTGACATTCCGTAGCCTTCAAGAATCTTAATACCAAAGGGAGCAAATTTATCAATGTAGAATGGCTCCAGGTGAGCTCCGCCTGTAAAAATAATTTTGAGATTTCCGCCAAATATTGATGGATCGGCTTCACCTTTGGAGGCGGCAATCTTTTTATAAATAGTTTCTATCATAAGAGGAACCATCAGCATAATGTCAGGCTTAAAGATGTTCATGTTTCTTATCATATGCATGAAGGAATCATTGATGCAAAGGGATGCACCCAGGGAAAAGCCTTTAAGCCAGTCCATAACAAGGCAGTAAGCATGATGGATAGGAAGAACACTGAGAACACTGGTTCCGGGCTCTGCTACATAATCCACGTTTTGAACATTGTCATATAAATTTCTGTGGGTTAACATAACCCCCTTACTTTTGCCTGTTGTACCTGAGGTAAAAATAATAGTGGCTACATCATCAGCCTTTGGAAGAGGCGCTTCTTTTATAATGGTGCCCAGGCCCATAAGATTGTAGATATTATCTCTGTCTGATGTTTCTTTTGGAGAACTCTGCTCCAAAAACCAGATTTTTTTGATATTAGGACAGTTTTGCTTAACGGCATCGGCCACTACGGAAAGCTTTGGACTTATAAACAGGGCTTTAGAATCAGAGCGGTTTAAAAGGTCTGTAAGCTCTTCAACAGGGAGATTTGCGTCAAGAGGTACAGCTGTGTTGGTACCTGTAACTATTCCAAGATAGCTGGCAATCCAGTAAATACTTGTTTCACCGATAAGGGCAATGTGGGAGTCGTAAAATCCTGAAGCTGCAAGACCTCTTGAAAGCTTATTTACAATATCCCCCAGTTCTTTGTAGCTTTTGCCGCATATATCTTTTTTATCAAGCCATTTAACAGCTGTGTAATCGGCATAGTCTGAAGCGGCTTTATCCCATAAATCCTTTAAAGTATTCATTATACGGCCTCCTTGTATTCACTTATAAGGCTCATGGCCTCTTTGATGGTGTGGATGTTTACAATTTTGTCTTCCTCAAGTTCGATATCGAATTCATCTTCAAGTTCTCCCAGTAGTGACATGAAATCCAGAGAACTGAATCCAAGATCTTCGCGGAATCTTAATCCCTCGTCCATATCCTTTGGTTTAACTTCACAATACTGTGCAATGATTTCTTTAAACTTCATTTCCTTTGACATAATTTTTTCCTCCTCAAAAAAATATATATTCTTGTACGTTAATTATAGAAATCCGCATTTACTGCGGGTTTCGTAAGAAAGTGATTCAAGAGGCAAATAGGCCCTGCGACTTTAGTCGCCTTTAAATGGCCTATTTGCATGACTTTTGGAGCAGAGCGACAAAAAGTCATATGAATTAAAAGCAGTTTACTTTGATCAAACCATTGAAATAATGTCACCTATACTTAAATTAGGCTGTTCTATACCTCTGAAAATGATTCTCATAAGATAGTAATTAAAAAGTTCCATGTCCTTCTCACTCAGCTCAACTGTCTGATAGTGGTAGGAAAAGTTCATACCGCCGTCTGCCGTATGGGATACTGTAAGATACATTTTCTTGGTGGCAGCTCCGTTGGCAAACCATTTTGAATGCATTGGAATGTCTTTTAGATAAGGATTCTCAAGCTTTACAGGCATAGGCTGGTATGTAAGATAACAGCTCTCATAGGTGGTATCTTTAGGAGTGTTATATCTTTTATGAACCTCTTCCCATATAAGAGCAGGATCGTAATTGCTGTGCATATATATGCGGTTCTGCATGTTCTGAACCTCATAGGAAGCAGATAGAAAATCCGTATCCGGTGTTATTACCGTTCTGCAGGGAAACATGATTGTACGGCTTCCGCCAGAAGTCCATTCATCCTTGGTGGAACGTCTTGATATAAAGTTTTCTATAGTTATATCTTCCTGTCCGTTATTAACCTTTGACAGATAAGTTCTGATGCCAAGAAGCAGGAGATTGGTTGGCGAGAGCTGATGATTCATGCAGAAATCCAAAAGAGTCTTTGTGGATTCGGGCTCAAGTTTGTAGTCTTTTACTGCAACAAAGAGTTTTTGACGCTCAATATCGGCAGCTCTGAGATTGTTGTTTTTATGCTTTTTGCGGGATTTTTCCAAAACGGATGTGCCCTGTATATCTGAATATAAAGGTTCACCCCATTGATCCAGCATATCGTCCCAGAATTTTTTGTCCCTGGCAAATCTCTTTTCATTGGATGCCTTATTCAGGTCGGATTCAAGTACTGATTCATAGTCTGCCAGGTCATTAGGATATTCGGATCCGAATCTGTAATGGGTATAGAGCGACATTATGTCGTTGATCATAACCACCATTGCACAGGAGTCCATAAGTCTGTGATCAACATGGATAAAAAACCCGTTATATCCATCCGGTAATTTTACAAGGAATATTTCACACATAGGAATATCTGCACCGTCAAAGGTCTGATAGGCTCTTTTTTGCATTAGCTCATCGGCCTCTTCAAGGGTCATAGCGGTTAAATCCTTAAGTGTTATTTCGATGTTATTTTTATCAGGTATATATTGTTTGATTTCGCCTTCTTTATCAGGCTTTGTAAACTGAACGGTAAGACATTTATATCTTTCAAGCTCTTCTTCAATACATTTTTTGAATATATCAAAATCAATATCAGCCTTTAAAGATGCCACTACACTAAGTCCCGACACCTGCTGGGTATTGTATTCTTTTATCCAGTTATAATGAAGTTTTTGAGCTGATGTTAACGGATATTTCTTAGACATATTTTTTCCTCCCTCATCAAAAATAAATCTATGAAACAAAATAGCATACAAAAAATTACGTTTCTATATGCCGAAGGAGTTAATGGACATTTGGAAAAAAATTGACCGAGAGATATCAAACAGTTTCAGGAAATTTGTTTGATAAATGGAGTTCGATAATGTTTTTCAATAAGAAATAAGTGGCTTGTCACGATCGTATACGGATGTTATAGTTAGCAAGTGCTAACGTAGTGAGATATAATGTATAAAGATAATTAATGTTAGGGAGAAAGTATGAAAACTATAATTGGGTTTGGAAGTAAATACTGGAGATTTTGGGTGGCAAGTACCTTGTCAATGGCCGCCAGCAATATCCTCCAGTATATTCTTTCGTTATATGTACTTGATATTACCGGATCTGCGGCGATTTTTGCAGGAATGTTATCTGTTATTATGTTTCCCAGGCTGATGTTAACACCTTTTGCAGGTGCAAGTGCAGACAGATACAAAAGAAACAGAATAATGTCCTTTGTACTTATTGGTGAAACCATTGTCTTAATGGGATATTATACAGTATCTGAGTTTTTCGAGGTAAAGGTTATATCTATATTTATATTGGTAGTTGTTCTGGAAATCGGGGAAGTTTTTTACGGATCTGCTGAGAATGCCATAATACCGGATCTTGTTGATAAAGAGTATCTCCAAAAGGCTATAGCCATATCTAAGTCAGATGACGGAATAGTATTTGTGGTCAGTCCTATGATTGGTGCACTTATTTATACTAAATTAGATTTGTCAATGGCCTTTTTGATTGTAGGTATGCTTGATCTTTTGGGGGCACTTCTTCTTATAAATATAAAAACAACCTTTGCAGAAAATGAGAATAAGAATGAAGATAAGTTTATAAAAGAGTTTTTGGAAGGATTGCAAATTATTAAGGAAGACTCTTTCCTTAAAAGATATATTATAGCCCTGCCTTTAATTGATGCCTGCTTCGGAGCTACTTTTTCAGTATGCGTCTGCTACCTTTTAAGAGTCTGTTATCAGTTGGATGCATATCAGTACGGATTATATAATTCAGTGACTGCAAGTACCACTATATGGGTTCCACTTCTTGTTATTCCCTTTGTAAACAAAGTAAAACCTGAAAAAATATTTAAAAATTCAACAAGGCTGATTGCTATTGAAATAGCATTTATAGGGCTGTTTGCGTTTCTTGGTATGAGGGGATATATTTCGATAATTGTTTCTGTTGTTATAATTACATTCATTGACTGTCTTACCATAATGGAAGCAATCCCTATGCAAATATCCGGAAGCATTCTTATTCAAACCAATATAGACAAAAAATATCTTGGAAGAGTAACGGCTACCATAAGTATGATTACTTCTATAGCAATTGGTGCAGGCGAGTTTATATTTGGCGTGCTAAATGATTCTATAGGTATATATCAGACCATTATAATCGGAGCAGTGGGAGTAGCTATCGGGCATGCAATTTTTCAGGAAAAAGCCTCTGTGCGTTTCGATGCAAAGTTTTTGTAAATTTCATAAGTGGCCACAAGTTCTTTATGTATAGCAGTATAATTTTTAGCAGGAGAAGCGGTGGACGAATATATCGCAAGGGATGTAATATAGTTTTTATATGAGCATGGTTTAGGTGATAATGAAAACTGTGCACCTCAGATTCTGTTTTTTAATGGAGATAATTATGTCTTTTCAGATGACGCATATGGAAATTGCATACAGAGTAGCAGATAGATATAATCTGAGAAAAGGTATAGCAGAGTTTATATTAGGTTCTGTTGCTCCGGACAGCGTGCATTTCAGGGAAGATTTTGCAATAGAACAAAAGGTTCATTCACATCTGTTTGAAGAATGCGGTCCTTGGGGTGATACTCAGGATTATGACAGATGGCTTTATAATATTGATGAATTCTGGAAGCTGAAAGGATTTAATGAGAAGGATATTAACAAAAAAATGTTTCTTCTTGGAATCTGCGTACATTGTAAGACTGATTATTATAATGATACGATTATCTGGAGAGGCCTTCAAAGAAAGCATATTCCTCCGATGACACTGGAGAAGTTTAAGGAAGAATATTATCCTGAGGCAAGACTTATTGATAAGTGGCTTTATCAAAACAGCAAGTATACAAAAGAAATCTGTAAGCTCCTTGAAACTTCAAGGGTTTATGACTTTGAGGATTATATTTTTGCCGGGGATCAGGAGGCTCTGAAAAAGCATCTTTTGAATGTTCAGTACAATGTTCCTGCAGTTGATCCTGAGGGATATAAATATTATACGAAGGAAAAAATACTGGATTTTGTGGATAAAGTATCCGAAGAAATTTCTAATTGGGGATTGGTCAGTGATATTTTAAATAAAGAAAACGGATTATGCAGCTGATGCTTTGCATAATCCGTTTTTTTGTGGAGGACTAAGGCTTTGATAAATAGTATTTACCTTCCGCCCATAAAGCCTTGCATATTGCCGCCCATGTTACCTCCCATGGAAGCGTCGGAGCTTACACCACTATAATTGGTAAGGCAGCCATCGGCACAATATAAGGTTCCTGTATAATCAAGACCAGCTTCGCCACCGGTAGAACCGCTGTTTATGGTTGTTGAGCCACCTGTGATATTGATGTTTCCATTTGAATCAAGACCATCACCCTGGCAGTTGATTACCCATGTACCACCGGTAATATTTATGGAAAAGTCCATTTCGCTGCTGTAGGTTCCATCACTGTTTGCAGCATTTACGCCATCATCAGATGCGTTTATGGTTCCTTTTCCGCCAAAGAGATTAACTACGGTTCCTTCAAGTCCTTCATTACTGTTGGAAATTGTAACAGAAGGTCCATCTCCATCTTCACCTATTGTTAAAATTCTGTCCGCATGTATTCCATCATCTGTAGCACTCACATTTATGGTTCCACCAAGAATTGTAAAGTCATAGCCGGAATTTATTCCATCGTTGGCGGCTTCAATATTTATAGTAAGATCTCCATCAATTACGAAGCTTGGTGTATCACCATCACCTACTTTGATGCCGTTTTTGCAGGAAGATGAATCAATATTAAGGGTGCCGCTGCCTGTAAGGTATACGTTAGATCCGTCCTTGGCTTTAAGAGCAGCGCCGTCAAAAGCATCTGCCACATCAGCATCTGTGGATGTTTCATCATCAGGATCTTCTGCATCTGTAAGATTAACGGTTCCTTCTATAATTATTTTTACCTCTGTATTTTTGTTGCAGGAAACAGTTGCGCCGGTAGTACTTGTAAGGTCAAGATCTTTAAGAATAAGAACTACTCCTGTGGTACCTTTTTTGACAACGATGTTACCGTCAGAACAGCTTCCGGTAACAATATAAGTGCCGGATTCCTCAATCTTAACTTCGTTATCACTGTCTGTCATGGTGTAGGTTGTAGCACTTGATTCATCAGATGTAAGATTCTGAGCTGTATTTGTTACTGTGCTTTCAACAATAGTTGTTGGTGAGCTTGCAGAAGATACAGCCGAGCTTGAACTTGAATTTGAGTTAGAGCCGGAAGCTGAGCTGGAGCTTGAACCGGAGCTGGAGCTTGAACCTGAGCTTTGGTTGTTACCCGGGGTAAAGGATGAGTTTCCGTTATTACCGGGCATTCCGGAATTTCCCTGACTAAAGGAATTATTTGGCTGGCCACCAAATTGTCCACCCTGATTTCCAGGACCACCCATGCCTCCCGGTGCTGCCATTGCAGTTGCCGATCCCGTTGCCAGTATTACCGCCCCTATGCCAAGGGCTGCAAGATTTTTCTTCCAAACATTATGCATTTTAGTCTCTCCTTTGAATTTATGTAAAATTGAATCAATTAGCATCTTATATAGTTGTTCGAAATACAGTTCAAAAAAATAGGGGATGGAATAATATTTTTTGAGATTTTTTTATTACAACACATGAAATAGCATTTATTACTCGGGTTTTTTATTAAAATGGAAAAAAGGATAACCTTGTAATAGAGAAGATAGGATAAAATATAAGAAATGCAAGATACTTATCCTATGAAAATGAAGTAAAAGCCAATGGTTTAGAAAAGAAGATAGGATAAATCATAGGAAATACAAGATACTTATCCTATGAGAATAGAGTAAAAGCCAATGGTTTAGAAGAGAAGATAGGATAAAATATAAGAAATGCAAGATACTTATCCTATGAGAATAGAGTAAAAGCCAATAACTTAAAAGAAAAGGTAGGATAAAATATAGAAAATGCAAGATACTTATCCTATGAGAATAGAGTAAAAGCCAATAACTTAAAAGAGAAGATAGGATAAAATATAGAAAATGCAAGATACTTATCCTATGAAAATGAAGTAAAAGCCAATAACTTAGAAGAAAAGATAGGATAAAATATAAGAAATGCAGATAACTTATCCTATAAACGTATATTTTGGACCAATTACTCTTTTTACCAAAAATAAATAATAACTAAAATATTCAATATATATTGGAAATCAGACA